>CAMWHN010000137.1 GCA_947174085.1 uncultured Ruminococcus sp. | reverse complement strand
TAATAATTATTAATACTTGACAAATAAAAGTTTTTATGCTAAAATAGAGAAAAGCTAATATTAAAATATCTAGGAGCAAAATTAAAATTATGAAATCTAAATTAAAACTTGCAATTTTAATGATACTATTATTCTGTACGGGTTGCAGTGTAGAAAATAATAATGATATATCTATTTTGAATCAGAATCAGTCTGTTGACGCTACCGAAGAAGCAACGAAACCAGAAGTACCAGAAGGTGCTATTGCAGACGAATCAGGAGATTTTGTCTATGCCGGAAAACTTCAGCCAATTGGCAATAGCGAAACAGGTTATATGCAAATCCCTTTGGGATATACAGAAGTACAGTCAGAAGATGTATTAAATACATTTTCTGGAATGGTACAGTATTGTGATGCAACAGGTGTGAATATGATTACACTAGGGCATTATGAAGATATTTCTTATCAGGTACTTGCCGAAAACAGAAGATATGCTTTGGAAGAACAAGAAGAAATTGAGGGGTTATCTGGTTCTATTGTCACAGTAGCAGGTTATCATGCATTGCAATTGTATTGTCATCATACAGACGGCATTTTCTTGACTTCATGGATGATTGAAGACCCTAAAAATTCAGAAGATTGCTATTTTATGGAATTTGAATTTGATTCAGACCATCAAAATATTTTAGCATGTTCTTCTACTTTTCAAACGGTTCAAGATTATAAAAAATCGCAGAAAGAACAAGAAATACAAGAATAAATTAAAAAACTGTCTGCAAAAAATTCCCTGCTCTCATAATGAGAACAGGGATAAATTTATACAAGTAGGAAAGACAGAAAATAAAATTGTGGAAACAGGAAAGTAATCACAAAGGAATTAAGTTCATTCCACTGAATTTTCATGCATATGGTCTGAATATGTTTGAGTTTGGCTTGACAAAATTTAGATTTTGTGTTATGATAAAAAAAAGACTAGGAGAATCTAATTTTATGAGGAAACAAATATGCATACTTGCGTTAATACTGGCAATTAATTTAACAGGTTGTTCTATGATGACAGAATTAGAAGTGAAACCAGAAATATTATCTTCTGAACCGGTTACAACAGAATTTTATACAGAAACACAAAAATCTACCAAAGCAACTTTTCCACATAAAGAAACTGAAATCATAACACAACCAGTCACAGAAATAATACCCCAATCTGAACAGATATTATATGAAAAATTATATCTGGAGCTGTCACAATATCATGAGACGATAAAATTTAATTATAAAATTAATCCAGATGAATTAGCAGAAGCAATGAATATTTTAGAACACAAAAACCCTGAAATTTTCTGGATTAATCGCTATTCTTTATCATATAATGAAATTTGCTCAGAAGTGAATTTTAAAATTATGAATCAATATACACCAGAGCAATTAAAAAATATGTCTGAAGAATTAAATACTATGATACAGCAAATTACTAAAAATCTTGAAAATAATCTTTCTGATTATGAAAAAATATTGCAAATACATGATTATTTAGTAATTCATACAGAATATGATTCTGATTCTGCATTGTTATCTGAAAAAGGTATTTGGAGTACGGCTTATGGCTGTTTGATTAATAACAAAGCTGTGTGTCAAGGCTATGCACAAGCATTTCAGTTACTCATGAATGCATTAGATATTACATGCGGTATCTGTTCTGGTACGGCTAAAAATGAACCTCATGCTTGGAATTATGTGTTATTAAATCAAAAATATTATTGGGTTGATGTAACTTGGGACGACCCTGTTATGACAGAATATAATAACTGGATTCAGCATGGTTATTTTTTAATCAATGATGAAATGTTATTCCGGAGCAGAAATCTTGATGGCAAAGAGATTTTTAAACCAGAATGCAATTCTTTAGAAAATAATTATTTTGTAAGAGAAAATAATTATTTATTAGATTATCAATTTTCAGAAATTGATAAAATGCTTTCGGAACATGTTACAGACGGCAAAATTGAAATCATGTTTGCAACTGAAACAGCTTATCAAGCCTGTATACAAGATTTATTTTCTAATAATAATATCTGGAATGCAGAAATTTTTCAAGAAACAGGCGGTTCTGTGAATTATCAGCAAGACCCAAATTTATATATTTTAAGATTGATTTTTGATATAAATTAAGTCCAGTAAATTAATTTTGCTGGACTAATTTTATTTTTTTATGTAATATTTTAAAAAAATAAATGGGCATTGCATTTAACAGACCAGTACCCAAGATATAATTTGGAATCAGCCATAATAGAATTTTAATAATATTTCCCTGAAACCAATAAATTTCAAAAATAATAACGGCAATAAATAATATCAAAAAAAACATGAAATTTAAAATTTCAGCGATAAATAATGCTTTATGTGTACTAATTTTACATGCAATCATAGTAATAAAACTACAAGTAAAACCAGCAATGCCATTCCAAAGTAAAATAAATCCCAATACCAGAAATAATATATTGACAAAAAAATCTCCTAACATCTCAAATATTGTTATCAAGCCTAAAATACCAAATGCTAATAATTCTTGATATTAATTGGATTGCCATAAAATTTCTTGTCTTTTTAGTAAAATATAAATACCTGCGAAACTAAAAATAATACTTACTATCATGCAAACAATACAAGTAATTTTATAATTTTTATTCAAGTAAAAAAACTCCTAGTGAAATATAATAAAAAAATAAGCCTTTTATTATAATACGTTTGAGGTATATAAAATTTATGGGAATTTTTAAAAAAATTTCCTGTTTTCTAAATTTTTTTTAGAAACAGGAAAAAATGAATATGATTATATTATTGTAAAATTAAAGCCTCATGTAATTCTTGTAACAAGACTTTTGTAATATCAGAAGTGCTGACTTCGCCTGCAACTCTGTCATCAATTTCAATACAGAACGCAACAGGAAAATTTATATCATCTACAAAGCCAACTAGTAAAGAATTTTCTTTTGCACCGTTTTCGACTTGTGCCGTACCGCTTTTGACACCGACATCATAGCCAGATAATAAATCTATATAATTTTTTCTGCCATTGTCAAGCATAATTTCACGCATATAACTCGCTGTTGTTTCTGAAAACATTTGATTGCTATAAGAAGTCTGTGCTTGAGAAGTTATTTCACCATTGACTTTAGTAATATAATTAATAAAATATGGCATTGTTGTTTTACCTGATTGCGTTGCAATGGCACTTTGCCAAAGCATTAACTGTAATGGACTAACAAGCGTTTCTCCCTGTCCCATACAGCCCCATTGTGTATTAAAATCTGTTTTATCTGTGAGTGTAGTAGACGCTGTAAATGCTGATAAGCCGTCTATTTCAAGATATTTCTGTGTTCCCTGTTGATTAATACAAAATCCCATTTTTTCATAGATATTTTTTATATCTTCTAAAGGCATTTCCTCATCTTCTACGAGTTGTGCAAAAAATGGGTTACAGCTATTAGCAAATGCTTCTATAATATTTTGTTCTCCATGTCCAGCAAGTCTATGACATTTAATTTCCGTATTGCTTAAATTAATATAAACACCTGTGCAGTTAAATCTTTTCTGTATTAAATTATCATAGCCCATAGTTTCTAAAGCAACAATACTAGTTACAATTTTTTGTGTAGATGCGGGAACAGTCGGATAAAATACTTTACAAAGTAAACTGCCATTTTCCAGTGTATCTAAATCTTCGTAATGATTTAAAATATTCACACTGGGCTTACTCAAACAAACATAAATTTCACCAGTTATATAATTATAAGCAACTGCACAACCGTTTTTAGAACCAAATGCCTGATATACTTTTTGATTAATTTTATGGTCAAGTGTGCAGTAAATCGCAGATTGTCCGTTTTCCTGTTCGCCGAGCATAAAACTAAAATTAGCAAGTGTGCCAATATTCTGTGCAACAAGCGTATTACGCATTTGATTAGAATCATCGCCAATTAAATTACCAATATCTAAAAAATAATCAGAACCATAAACTTGTGCATTTGCATTCTGGTCAAATAATATATCACCATTTCTGTCATATACATAGCCAAGTGTAATTTTAGATGCATTTGAAATATAAAAACTAGCTTCTTTCTGGAGTTTATATATTAAAAATCCCAATATGCCTAGAAATATTAATAGCATTATGCTAATTAAATGCTGTACTCTGTGAATACTTTTCATGTGTTCACGCTCCTAAGTTGCTTATGTTGCTTATTTTTTTTATATTTTATGGCTTCATGATGAAATAACGGCGATTGTCCGGCTTTTAACATGCCGACTAAAAAACCACATGTTATCATAGAGCTACCGCCTTGTGAAATAAATGGCAGTGTTACGCCTGTAAACGGAATTAAATTACATGAACCAAAAATATTTAATGCCATTTGTGCTAAAAATGTTGCCGTTACACCGGCGGTCATAGTCGCATGATAATAATTTTTTGGCGGATTCATTAAAACTGTCATAAGCATAATTAAAATTAATAAAATTGTTAATATTGCATATAATAGCCCCCATTCTTCACAAATAGTCGCAAATACAATATCAGAATCATAGGCAAATATATTGCATAAATTGCCATTGCCTGCGCCAACACCGAGCCAACCGCCTTTTGCAATGCCAATTAATGCTTCACATTGCTGATAACCGTCTCCATAACGGTCTGCCCAAATGTCGACATGTAAACGCTTTTGGACATATTCTGGAGCGAATTTCCATGCTGTAATTAATAAAATAATGCCAATCACACAGGAGATAATTATAAATTTTTTAGAAATTTTTGCTTTTGGATAGCATAACCGGCAAATTAATGAACAGAAAAAAATTAATGCAAATG
The DNA here is from genome assembly GCA_947174085.1 of uncultured Ruminococcus sp. Taxonomy (GTDB): domain Bacteria; phylum Bacillota; class Clostridia; order Oscillospirales; family Ruminococcaceae; genus UBA3855. The sequence goes on along the minus strand of CAMWHN010000137.1, from coordinate 1,238 downwards.
TTGGTAAACTTCCTAAATCATGACACCACCATTGGAGCGCAAATATAAATACTGTAATAATAGATAATACTAATGTATCTTTAGAAACATAGAAAAATAAAATTCTTAATTTCTTGTGTAATTCTACGATAGATGCCGAACAAACGAGTATAAAACAAGGCTTTATAAATTCTGACGGCTGAATAGAAAATATTTCGCCGAATGTAATCCATTTTTTTTGATTATCTGTCAAAAATATAATGGATAAAAATAATAAAAAAATAATAATATAAATATATTTTTTTTGTTTTCTAATCCATTCATGATTGCGAGTCAGCAAAAATCCTGCTTCACAGCTTGCAAGACATAGAATACAAGAAATTAAATGCTTACTAGATAAATGAATTGCTCCGAAACAGGATTGAAAAATGAAGCTGATATTTAATAAGCCTAATAGCATAAAATCCAGTGTATATGTCATTTGCTTGTAATATAGCGTAATTAATAAATAGCCGATATCTAAAGCCAATACAGCTCCAGTTAATTTGATAAAATCAAATACCCCTGTTACACTGCCTCGAATGAAAACAACAGCAAGCATGGAAATATGGGTTAAAAATAATAATATTACAGAACTTGCATAAGATAATTTATTTTGATACATAAAATTAAAAATCACTCCTTATTTTTTAGATTGTGATTGCGCAGGACGTTTCACAAGATATAATTTTGTATTGCCTAACTGAATGCAATCACCAACAGCAAGTTTTTTCTGTTTAATCCGTTTGTCATTTACATAAGTTCCGCTTTTGGCATCTAAATCTGTAATACTCCATACACCTCCTGTTACTGTCATGACGGCATGGTATCTTGATACAGCACTATCCGTTAATTTAATATCTGCTGAAATATGCCGACCTAGTAAAATTTCATCTGCTTCTAGTGGAAAATGCTTATTATCCTGACATAATTCTAATCCAGAACTGACTTTTTGCCAACGTTTCTGACACAATTTGCTTTCTCGTCTTGTGGCTAGTATAATAGAAATTGCAAATAAATCCAGTATTACGACTGATACGCCACAAAGTACTAAATCAGATACTTGTAAGGAAGACAGCATTTCCCATAATTCTGATAATTTTGGCATTTGATTCACCTCACTTGTGTTTATAATTATAATACTTTTTTAAGTAATCTGCAACCGGATTTTGAAAATTCTCTGAAATTACGGCTACCATATCCTTGCTTATGCCCTCAGC
>CAMWHN010000136.1 GCA_947174085.1 uncultured Ruminococcus sp. | reverse complement strand
CGTAGATCAGATATTAATGTTGGAATTAGCTATGCAAGCAATGAAAATTTAGCAAACAAAATTATCTGCGATATTCTTGATAAAAATAACTATGTTTTGCATGATGAAAATTATACTGTTCGTGTCGGAGAATTAGCTGACAGTGCGGTTATCATTTATGTGAGAGTCTGGACTTTACATGAAAATTACTGGAAATTATATTATGATTTACATGAACAAGTGAAACAAGCTTTTGATGAAAATCAGATTTCTATTCCTTATCCGCAAGCAGATATTCATGTGATTAAAAATTAAAACTAAAAAAATGCTCTGCAAAAGAGCATTTTCTTTTTTACAGAAAAAATTTATTGTTTTTCGATAAAAAACTATTGACAAATGATAATTGATGTGCTATACTAGAATTAGAAAATTTTTGAAAGGAGCTATTTTATCATGTGGAATCAAGTGAAATCTTTGCGTTTATCACTGGCATTAGTCAGAATTTTATTTGTATTAATTATTATTTTAGCCTGTTGTACACCTATTATGGTGCATTGGTATGATGTCGAATATGGACATGGCGTAGGATTATTAGAAGGGTCAGTTTATTTTCCTTTAAGCATTTGCCTGTATTTAGCTGCAATCTGTGGAGAAGTCTGTTTATTTCATTTGGCAAAATTATTGCAGAATCTAAAAAATGAAATTGTCTTTGTTGCTATTAATTGCCAATATTTAAGAATTATTTCTTGGTGTTGTTTTCTTGCATCAATTCCGTTTTTTATATTTGGATTCTGGAGATTTTTAAGCTTTATTGTCGCACTTGCAGCAGGATTTTTCGGATTAATTCTAAGAGTATTAAAAAATGTCTTTGATAAAGCCGTTGCACTGCAAGAAGAAAACGATTATACAATTTGAGACAGGAGGAAATTATGCCAATTATTATAAATCTTGATGTTATCATGGCAAAGCGTAAAATTTCCTCAGGTGAGCTTGCAAAAAAAATGGATATTACACAGGCGAATTTATCTATTTTAAAAACTGGGAAAGCCAAAGCAATCAGATTCTCTACACTGGAAAAACTTTGTGAAATACTGGATTGTCAACCAGCAGATATTTTAGAATACAGAAAGGAAGATACTAATGCAGACAAAAGCTAATTTATTTTATTATAGCTTATTATCAGCTATTTTACTAGTCATGGAAATTTTAATCGGCAAATTTGTTCCCAGTGGCACTTTGCTTAGGGATTATGGAGGTGATATTTTAGTCATTCCGTTAATTTATTGCTTGATAAGAATTTTTGTGAAAATTCTGCCGAAGGCTATGCCTTTGCTAGTCTGTGGCATTGGATTTTTTGCTGAAATCACACAGTATTTTCATTTAAGTGATAGATTAGGCTTTACCCGTGGTAGCCTGATGAGTATTTTATTAGGCACAAGCTTTAGTTGGTTAGATTTATTATGTTATCTTATTGGCATGTTATTGATTTATGCAGGGATTTTATTAAAATCAAAATGCAACCATAATTTCTAAACTTATTATACATATCTGAAAGGAGTAATTTATTATGGAAAATCAAAATAATAATTACGAAAATATTTATCCGCCATTGCAGTCACCTTCAGAACAGCTCCCTCCTCCGCCTGCAATGCCATTGCCTGAACCCCCTCCAAAACCTGAAATTAAATATTCTAATATAGAACGCATTTCAGCTTTTTTATGCATGATACTAGGCTTTTTATTTGTCAGATTTGTTTTCTATCATACAACAGGCTTATTCACAACTATTTTTTATTGGCTATTCACAACACTGGAAGTTATTTTCGTAAAAAAATCTGAAAATGAAATTTCAAAGGGAAATAAATTCATGATAGCTGTATTATATCTATTTTCCTGTGTATTTACAATTACAGCCAATGTATTACTGAAAAATTTAACAGTGATATTTTTAATTCTTGTCAGCGGTTTGTTTTTACTGGGAGTTAGTAGCCCCCTGAATCTTGTATTAAAATTTCTCCCACAAGCTATTCCATTGGCTAGTATTGCAATGCCATTCGCTGAAACGAATAAATGCTTTGGTGCAATTAACAGCTCTCATAAAAGCAAAGGTCTTTGGAAAAATTTAGGTTATATTCTAGGTGGTTTAGCAATTGCTTTACCGTTGACGGCTCTTGTTGCAGCTCTGCTTTGTCAGGCAGATGAAAATATGTCTGCTTTGCTTGGAAAATTCCTCAAGATTCCGCCTGAAAATATGCTGATTCTTGTTTTTCATGCATTGATTGGTATTCCAATCGGCTGTTTGATTTTCAGTAGTTTTTATAGTTCTACACACTGGAGCATTGTTCTGGACGCTGATACCTGTGAACAGAAAGCGATTTCTAAAAGATTTATACCTAATATGATTTTATACACAGCTGTTACACCTATTTGTATCTTATATATTTTATATATTATTTCACAAATTAATTATTTTATGGGCGGATTTATGGGCGTTCTTGCAGAGGGTTATACTTACGCTGAATACGCAAGAAAAGGCTTTTTTGAACTTTGCATTGTATGCTGTATTAATTTTCTAGTCATTACAAGCATGAGCAAATATGCTAAAATAACAGCTTCTGAAAAGCCTTTGGTTTTAAAAATTTATAGCATTTATTTATGTTTCTGTTCGTTATTTTTATCTGGCACAGCCATTGCAAAAATGATTTTATATATTCAATATTATGGCATGACCAGAATGCGAATTTATACAACTTGGTTTATGTTTTTGTTAGTGATTGGCTTTGTGATAATTATTATTCAACAGTTTGTCGCAAAGCTAAATGCTGGAAAAGTTGCTTTTATTGCGTTTACTATGATGTTTGGCTTACTCTGCTTCTCCAGACCTGACGCTTTCATCACACGCTATAATGCAAATCAATATCTTAGTGGAAATCTTGAAAATTTTGATACTTATATGTTGCGTGATTTATCATGGGACGCATGGGCAACTTTATCTTTTTATGATAGTAATGATTTAGAAAAATTAGGTGAAAAAGAAAATTTACAAACACAAAAAGAACTTCTAGGAATTGATTTTTATTATCAATTAAATTTATCTGCATGGGAGATTTTACTAAATGTTGAATCAGAATCATAAATTTCTATATTCAGATGATAATAAACGCTATCACACACTATATTATCATAATCAGCATGTATTCGGGCATAGAGTTTATAAAGCCGTTCTTGATGGAAGATTCACTTGCCCGAATCTTGACGGAACAAAGGGTTTTTATGGCTGTGCATTCTGTGATGGTGGGAGTGGTGCATTTACAAAGCCACTCCCATTAACAGAACAATTAGAATCAGAACTTGCCAGAATTAAAAAACAAAATGCTCATGCAAAAGCAATTGCTTATTTTCAAGTACACACAAATACTTATGCACCTGTAGATTACTTAAAAAATCTATTTGAACAAGCAATTTTATTTCCTGATATTATTGGCTTATCTATTGGCACTCGTCCCGATTGTTTGCCTGATGATGTGCTGGATTATCTTGCTGACTTAAACCAGAGAACTTATTTAACTGTTGAGCTTGGTGTGCAAACCGTTCATGACAGAACAGCAAAAAATTTTAACCGTGGCTATGATTATGCTGAATTTTTAGAAAATTATCAGAAATTAAAAAATTTAAATATCAGAACTTGCTTGCATATGATTAATGGCTTGCCTGAAGAAACTTTTTCTGATATGCTCCAGACGGCTAAGCAACTAGCAAGTTTAAAGCCTGATGCAGTCAAAATTCAGCTCCTGCATATTTTACAAAATACAAAATATGCGGAATTATATCAATCTGGAAAAATTCAGACTATGACACAGGAAGATTATATTTTCACTGTCGTGAAACAATTAGAATTATTTCCTCCTGAAACCGTGATTGAACGCATTACAGGTGACGGCGAAAAGGCAAAATTATTAGCTCCAGATTGGAGCAGGAATAAAATTAAAACCCTTGGCAGTATTGATAAATTACAAGCAAAACTTGATACTTGGCAAGGGAAATATTATCAATCATAATTTTTCTTGACAAATCAAAGCGAATGTGTTAATATAATAAAGTCAAAAAAATTCGCTCACAGAAAGAAAGGGATTATGATGGCAAGAAAGAAACAGTCTTTAAAATCAAAACCAAAGCCAATGCTTGACGCATGGTTTGAAAATGCGGGAATCACGCAGGAAGAAGAAATTACAGACACGCTTGAAAAAAATTATTTGCCTTATGCAATGAGTGTAATTATTTCAAGAGCGTTGCCAGAAATTGACGGATTTAAGCCGTCACATAGAAAATTATTATATACGATGTATAAAATGGGCTTGCTGAATGGACAAAGAACAAAATCTGCAAATGTTGTCGGGCAGACCATGCGTTTAAATCCGCACGGTGACCAAGCTATTTATGAAACTATGGTAAGATTAACCAGAGCCAATGAATGCTTATTACATGCCTATGTAGATTCAAAAGGCAATTTCGGCAAACATTATTCTCGTGACATGGCTTTTGCAGCATCAAGATATACAGAAGTAAAACTTGCACCAATTTGTGAAGCTTTATTCAGTGAAATTGATAAAGAAACTGTCGAATTTGTCCCAAATTATGATAATACTATGCTAGAGCCGTCACTCTTGCCGGCAACATTTCCGTCTATTTTAGTCAATGCCAATATGGGTATTGCCGTTTCTATGGCAAGTAATATTTGTCCGTTTAATTTGGCAGAATTATGTGAAACTTGCATTGCTTTGATAAAAAATCCAGAACATGATATATTATCTACGTTAAAAGGTCCTGATTTTCCATCAGGAGGATTTTTATTATATGACGAATCTGAATTACGAAAAGTCTATGAAACCGGCAGAGGCAGTTTAAAATTGCGTTCTAAATGGAATTATGATAAGTCAGCCGGTTGCATTGAAATTACGGAAATTCCCTATACGACTACGCTTGAAGCTATCAAAGATAAAATTACAGAATTAAGCAAAGCCGGAAAATTAAAAGAAATTACTTATGCTCGTGATGAAATTGATGTCAATGGCTTCAGACTAGCAATTGATGTCAAGCGCAATACAGATATTGAAAAATTAATGCAGAAATTATTTCGATTAACACCATTACAAGACAGTTTCGGGTGTAATTTTAATATTTTAATTGGCAATACACCAAAAGTCATGGGCATTCGGGAAATTCTCACAGAATGGCTGATATTCAGACAACAATGCGTGAAACGTCGTGTTAATTTTGATTTAGCTAAGAAAAAAGAAAAACTGCATTTATTATTAGGCTTGAAAAAAATTTTATCTGATATTGACAAGACAATTAAAATTATCAGAGAAACTAACCAAGAATTACAAGTCATTCAAAATTTAATCAACGGCTTTGAACTGGACGAAATCCAAGCTGAATATGTTTCTGAAATTAAATTAAAGCATTTGAATCAAGAATATATTTTAAATAAAATTGCCGATGTCGATAAATTAAAAGCTGAAATTTCAGACATGGAAGATATTCTTGCAAATCCAGCTAGAATTAAAAAAATTATTATGCAGGAATTAAAAGCAACGGCAAAAAAATACGGTCAGCCTAGAAAAACAATGTTTTATGATGCGACTGAATCAGATGAACTGCCTTTAGAAGATGAAACACCAGATTATGCTGTGCATTTGTTCTTAACAAAAGACGGCTATTTTAAAAAAATTACGCCTTTGTCCTTGCGTATGAGTGGCGAACAAAAAGTAAAGGAAAATGATTATATCATTCAGCAGTTAGAAGCCACAAATAAAACAGAATTATTATTTTTTACAAATCAGGCGCAAGTTTATAAAATTCGTGCCAGTGCGTTTGAAGATTGTAAAGCTAGTTTATTAGGCGATTATATTCCTGTGAAACTCGGTTTTGATGAAAATGAAAAAATAATTGCCATGATTGCAACTGTAGATTATTCCGGTAAATTAATATTTATATTTGAAAACGGAAAAGTTGCTAAAATTTCATTATCAGCTTATATCACAAAAACAAATCGTAAAAAATTAACAAATGCTTTTTGTGATAAAAGTCCTATTTTTAAAATGCTTTAT
>CAMWHN010000135.1 GCA_947174085.1 uncultured Ruminococcus sp. | reverse complement strand
CAGTCATGAGAAATGCACACAGAATTGCAAGTAAAATCGCCTTTTTCATGATTTTCACTCCTTTGTGATATGGTAACTACAGCATACCACAATCCGGGGAAAAAATCCAGTGTTTTCGGGCAGATTCTACCTATTCGACAAGATAAACAGTTATTTTACAGCAGAAAGTCAAATTGCATCATCCTGCTCACACAGCGGAAAATAGCCGTTTTTCTTGAGCAGTTCGTACAGGAATTTTCTGACTTTCTGGGTCCAGCATGTGTAAATCCTGGATTTATTTTCGTCATAAACATGAGTATGTGTCCTTGTATAGCCAAAATTTTCGTATTTCGCATACAGAACCCCGCAGCCGGATTTCATGCGATACTGCACACCCAGAAAATGCAGCAGACGGTTCATCTTCCTGGCAGAAAAGCCATAATCTTTAGCAATTACCGTGATCGGCAAATCGGTTTCACTCTGAAGAATCGTGTCAAGATAACTGCATTTTTCTGTCAGAATTTCGTTTTTTGTCTATTCTTCGACCAATTTTTGCAATATCTGGATGACATACTCCGGATTGCACACCATTTTTTTCAGCAGTTCCGGCGACAGGTAACAGCCATGCTGGCGAATACTGGGCAGGACTTCGGAAGTAATCCAGTGCTTGAACTGCTTTGCAGTTTCCAGTTTGCTCGACAGAATCAGGCTGTACAGACCGCTTTCATTAATCAGCGTAGGATTTTGATTTCTGCCGATGGAGTCACGAATCGTTACTCCATCGGTTTTGTCATCACACGCAACATGGTCAAGTAGTGCTTTGCGGTGATTCCTGTATCCCAATGCCTTAGCTGCATCCTTTCCTACAAACCAAGGGATGCCGTCAATCAGCACAGTCCTGACCTGACCGAATTTCGGGTGTTTGTAAATTTTGATTTCATTCATTTGAATCATGCCTTTCGTAAAAAATAGTTATATCACGGAAAAATCCGCTTTATACTGGTAACATTCCCTCAAAATTTTCAGAATCCCACAGCGAAAGCTGTCCATTTCCGGAACGTTCACTCGTATCATAGTTAGAGATGAACACTTCCTCATACATCTTGCCACCCTCATACCGCTGAACAATATTGTTCAGTCGGCTGACAGTTTCAATCTGAATGCCCGGCTGATTCCACATTTCCCATATTTCAGGGCAGTCATTATAGGACACCAGAAATTTTCTCTTACTCTGCAAAAGCGCATCCCTTAGCCGGATATGGTCTTTTTTCGTAAATCCAACGTCCTTGTAGTAATTTTCCATCGCATAATAAATTGAAAAGTTCTGGGCTTATTTGAAATCTATCATTCGCAATTCCATCCATTCTTTTCATTTCCTAGATAATGCTATCTCTTTTGCTTTTCAAGTTTGTTGACTATAAATCTGAAAAACATGGACACACCTCCTTGACTTTTTTGACTGGTTGATGTATAATAAAAAAAACAGGTTATACAGTAACTTTATGTCAAATCGAAATTTACCATAAAGAATTATAAGGAGTATATCATATGAACGAAAAGAAATATCTTAATGCAAAAAGAGCAATTGGTATTGTAACAACACTTACTTTTATAGTAGCTTTTTTTGAACTAATCTTTGCTTTCACACAGTATCAACAGGGAATGACAATTGGTGATGTTGTGTCGTATGTAACAAATCAGCATCATATTTATCTTCTGCTGTTGATTATTGCAAATGTTGGTCTTTTTCCCAGTGCTTTGCTACTTTACAAGGAAAATGGTATAAATCTGAAAGATGAAATCTATGATAAAAAAACATTAGGAAAAGATATACTTTACGGCATAATAGCTTTTGTTGTTTCTGAGGTGATTGGTGATATTTACGGGTGGCTTGTGAATCTCATTCCCGGAATCGGAGCAACAGAGCTTGCAAGGCAAGGGCGTGAATTAAACATGGGTGTCGTTATAATGGATGTCATAGCCTTGGTATTGGTTAGTGGAATATTCAAAGAAATATACTTCCGAGGATTGGCGAAGAGGTTTGTCGGATCGGTATTTGGTGAAATGAATGCACTGATCTTGTTCAATATTCTGTTTGCGGTTCTTGATTGGCATAATCTTGGAGTTTCTTTTGTTATAGGTTTCGTTTGGCTCATTGCATACCGTAAGACGAACCACCTGATAACACCAATGATCTGTCATTCATTGGCTGGTTTGTTTTATCTGATTTATTCACTTATCATGAGATAAGGTAAATTCTTTTGAGGTAAATTCTGATATATCACCCCTACAACTTCCAGTTGGTAAAGATAAAGGAGCGAAAAATCGCTCCTTTTTTATACATTCAGCACATTCCTTGTCTGACAATATATTTCCAGTCGTATTCACCATCACGGCATTGACAGCCTGCTTGTACAGTTGTACATCCGACATGCCAGTTTCTGCGACTTTCTGGAATTGTTCCTTGTGAAAACCCACAAACGTTTATTGACAATTATTTAGTTGTACAAACTAGAATTTAATGATATCCATATATGCAATAAACACCATCATATGGTATTGAATATCTCTTTAATATTTCAATGAACTCACATTCTGCACTAATCACTTCTGATTCAAGAAGTTGCCCACGAAATTTCAGATATCTTGGACGAACCTTAATCCATTCAACTGCAAATACACCATTAAAATAATGTCCTTCTATCGCAAATCCATTATACCAATCTCCCAGATAGTTTACATCTTTATAAAAATACTTTTCTCCTACAGCTTCTTCTTCAAATAAAAACTTCAAAATATAGGGAGGAGGAAACGGCATTTCATTCATCATTGCATTACGCAATTCATTTCATTTTGTATTATTCATATAACTGCACAGATTTCTTTGTTGAACAATTTTTCTTACTCTTTCTTTCAAGTTTACTGATATATTGGTAACTCCATCAAATTCTGATTTTTCTTGATATTATTATAACACTTTATCTTGAAAAAGTCAATACCAAATCTGATATTTTCATGAAAATTCTCACCTCCTACATCATACAGGGCACGATAGGCTTTCTGAGCAAATTTGTCAATTTCGCACCATCCCACAAATGAAAAATTCCCGGCTCTCTCAAGTCCGGAACGAAAGCCGCCGATGCCTGCAAATGCGTCAAAAACTCTGATGATTTTCTATCCCTCCTACATTACCATTTCGACAGATTCTGTTTCGTCATCTTCGTTGAAACTACTGTCATCATTCACATTGCTGTTCTGATTTAATGCAATGGCTTGCTGATGAGCGATGATTCGTGCTTGTTTCAGCCGTTCACGCTGTGCAATGGCATCTTCCGGATGCCGCCATGCAATATTGCCGTCCAGATGTTTCAGCAGATGTTTCCGACAGTTTCTAAACTCATCGCCGATGAGACCCAAATCTAGAAGCCACACCCGGAACGAATATCGCATGTTATCGCTCTGACTCTTATGCGGCAGACAGTATTTTTTCGTCATCGCCGCATTGTTGATGGCGAGAACAAGCACAATCTGCGCTCTGACCTCTCCGGCATGAAGAGAAGCATTACAGCACCGGATTTCATAGTGACCATGCTGAAAAAAACTGTGTAAATTTAAGGTATGGTAACGTGTAGAGGAATAGTGCGTATACTGCTGTTCCATATCACCCTTGTACCACAGTTTCTTAATCTGTTCCATTGTATTTGGCTTTTTCCGGTTAAGCTGTTCCACAAATTCGGAATCGCATTTGTGGCAGTAGCCCTCTCTTGCGGATGATACCTGAAGTGCATCCCAGAGGTAATCTTCTTTACTGGAAAAAATGTTCACCAGATTCCTGATTTGCTGTGGTGTAAGGTCGTCTGCTGAAACATGAATATGCGTTCCGCATTTGTATTCCGGACTGCATTTCCCTCCTGCTTTTCGAAGTGTTCGGATGACTTCCTGCAATAACGGAATATCTTCATATCCGAGAACAGGCGAGTTCAGCTCCACACTATAGGTCGAATCTGCTGCGTCACCATATTTATCTACACAGCGGATACTGCCCTCATAGACAAAATCCCATCTTCGTTCCTTTGTATCTTTCACGGAATATTTGTCATAGTATCTGCCGGGATGTTCCGGCTCAGTTCCGAACAGCTTTCCGACTGCCGCAGCTGCCTGTTTTCTGGTTAGTCCGGTCATCTCGATTTCGATGCCGAAATTCCTTGTTCTGATTCCCTCAAAATTTCCTGCCATCTATCCCTACACAGAAATACAGCTGAGTTCAAAAATTTCTTCCAGTTTCGCAGTCTGTTCCATCTGCTGTTCATATCGCTCAGCAAGCAATTTTGCACATGGAATATACTGCGCATATCTTGCATAGTCAGCTCCCTGTGAATCAATCAGGAGTCCGTCACCCTGTTTTTCGTCATAGACAAGAATACAGTGCCTTATGCCATCACTGTCACAGTACATATCATCCTGATATTTCTTTATGATTTCATGATCCTGCAAGGGATTATTCCGCAGACTGAAAAATTTCTCCTGTGAAAGAGGAATGATATGCTCCACAATACAGGCAGTTGGTGTGAAATCCGGTTCTTTCCTCACCAGTCTGGCATGAATTACTAATTTTTCAGTTTCCGGCTGTTTCGGTTCGGACAGTTTCAGATACAGATTCCGGATTCCCGAAACATCTGTATCCCGAACAGTTTTTGCTTCGATAGAATACTGCCTGTCAAGATATTCTGCAAGTGTGTTAAGGTCAATCAGACTGTCGTTTTCTGCTACTTTACTGCACACGGCTTTTTCCGTTTCACTGTACGGATAGACTTTCACAGTCAGTTCTGCATTTTCATCCGTCAGAAGAGGAATTTCCGAAAGCTGATAGCCGATACTGCTGAGAACATCACGGATTTTATGCACTTCGCATGGCAGTTCCAGAAGTGCTGAATTTTTCTGATATTTCACAAATACTGTAAACATGAAATTTCTCCTTTACATAGCAATACCGCTGAAACTGAGGTCATTTTCTTCCTCTGTTTCAACGGTATTTTCTTCTTTCTGTGATTGTTCCAGTGCTGTCAGTGCATTGGTGACAGCATCCGTCAGTATTCTGGATGCCTGCTGTATCTCCGACAGTGCCTTGTTCAGTTCATTCAGCGGTTTTCCGTCACTCCATCCGGCAATATACGGAAATGAATATTCGGAAGTATCCAGTCCGAAATGTTCTGCCACAATAAAAGCAACCGATTCTGCATGGACTTCCTTTGCTCCTCTGTTGGCATTCACAGTCGGGAGTGTCATTTTTTTGTCATGAAGCAGTTTATGAGCACATTCATGAAACGCTGTTTTTAAGGTCTGGGCATCGCTCATGCCAGTCTGAATTACAATCCTGTCCTCATTGTGACTGTAATAGCCATGAACATCGCCGGGAATTTCCTCAAAGATGATCGGAATTTCGGTTACTTTCCGAAGGGCATTCAACACGGCGGTCATCTGTTCTGATTCAACTTTGCCTGCCAGGTCATGGATATATTCCGGTAGCTCCTTTCCGCTGGTCTGTGACACATCAAATACACTAACCGCCTTGAATGCAATTCCGTCAATTTCTTCTGTTTCTTCGTTCTCTGCCTGTTCCTCACGTTTCCGCTTGTATGGCATCGGAGCCAGTATCCTGATTCCGGTTTCTCCTCTGTTGACCTGTCTGCCGAGAGATTTCCACCTGCCATAAGCCGCCACAAGTGAAGCATCTGGCTTCTGCATGGCAATCAGCATACAATTTCCAGCAGAGTAGTGTGTAAATTTCGACATTACCCTGAGATATTCCTTGTATTTTTTGCTCTCGAAAACCGCTTTTACACCCTTATCAATCCTCTGGAACAAATTACTCATTTCCTCTTTTTTCTTTTCTTTGTATTCCTCTTTCTCTTTTACTGTAAGTTTTTTCTTCCATGCCATCTGATCACTCCTTTCTCTTGCCTGCGGAATCTGTCAATTTTTCCTCATTCCATTCCTGTTTTACCCCGAATGTCATCTATGGTTTCCAGACTTTTGTTTTTGCTGTTTTATGCTTAATTTACTGCGAAATATAGTCTTTTTTATGCTTGCCATCTTTTTCGGTAAAGAAAGATAC
>CAMWHN010000134.1 GCA_947174085.1 uncultured Ruminococcus sp. | reverse complement strand
GGGATACCATATGTTTTCAGTGTTGGTTATTATAATTGCTATTATAATTGCTATTACTTCCCGAACGCAAAAAACAAAAGAATCAGAAAATAATTCTAGTTTAGAAAATACAGAAATTATGACTAATTTAACAGAAACAACAGCTCCGGATATAACTGCAACAACAGATTTTAATTCTAATGCTATCTCTACAGAATCAGCTCCAAAATATGCGCAGATTGCATTGGATATACCTGAAATTAATTTGCAGGATAGTTTAATGATTGTAGAAGCTGAACTTGCAAATTATTCTGGGTCGTTATATATAGAAAATGTCAGAGAAGATTATAGCGGAACTGGCTATTTATCAGCGTTTCAAGATGGCGATGCTATTAAAGCAAGTTTTATGATTCCGGTTTCTCAGCATTATGATATTACTATCTGTGCATATACAGATAGCCCTGCTATGAATATATTGCTCTTGAATGGTGAGGAACTTGGGCAATTTAATATTACAGAATCTGAACATTTTGTCCGAGTGACATTTTCAGGCATTTATCTTCCGGCAGGGCAGGCTGATTTATCTATACAGGCAATTGATGGTAATATTGCAATTGATTATTTTGAAATTGCAAATAATAAAGAAATTCCTGTATTAAATTATAATAAACAAGATAATTTAAGCGATTCCCAAGCGTCAGAAAATACGCAAAAATTAATGCATTATATTAAAAAAAATTATGGCAAGAAGATAATTTCAGGACAGTATGCAAGTTTAGATAATAATACAGAATTGGATTATATTTATTATTTAACTGGAAAATATCCGGCAATTCGATTTGGAGATATGCAGGGTTATACAGTTAATAGCAATACAGATAATGGTGATATCATTTCTGCTTGTGAAGCATGGGCAGAACGTGGCGGAATTGTCGGACTTATTTGGAATTGGGACGCACCGTCTGGAAATGGTTCTGTTTATGCGGAAGAAACAAGTTTTTCACTTGCGGACGCTATGCCATCAGGAATTACTTCGGAAAATAGAACGTCTGTGCATTATCAAATTGATGTTGCATTGCTCACAGATGCGGAAATTTCTGCGAAATTAGAAAATAATAGCATTTCAGAATCTTGTGCTTTATTATTAAGGGATATTGATGCGATTGCCAATGCATTAAAGCCTTTGGCACAAAAAGATATTCCAATACTTTGGAGACCATTACATGAAGCTGGAGGTAATTGGTTCTGGTGGGGAGCTGATGGCGCACAAGCTTATCGTTGGCTTTGGGATATTATGTACAGACGAATGACAGAATATCATAATTTACATAATTTAATCTGGATTTGGAACGGACAGAATGAAAATTTTTTGGTAGATAATTATGATATTGCGTCACTGGATATTTATTTAAATCCTGAACAGGATTTTAACAGCCGTTATGAAAATTTTCTAGCGTTATATCATCAGACCAAAGGTAAAAAAATATTAGCTTTAAGTGAATGCAGTACTGTTCCGGATTTAAATTTAATGTTCCGTGATAATACTATCTGGAGTTTTTGCGGAATCTGGTACGGCGAATATCTGGAATCAGAAATTTATACAAGCAAGCAAGATATGATAAATTTTTATAATTCCAAGGCTGTACTTACTTTGCAGGATATACAAGGAATTTTATAAAACAACAGTTTCTTCTTTTTTTAGAAAAAAATGCTTGACAAATTTCAAAAACTGTGCTATAATAATAGCATAGTAAATCCAGAAGGAACAAAGGCGTTCTGAATGCATGAAAACCATGTGTTCAATGCGCTTTTTGTTTTTTTAATAGTTTTTTAGAAAGGGTTGATTTTTTATGTCAAAATCTTTATATCTGCCGGAGGGCTATCAGCCTGTATTAGACTTGCGAGAAACTCAACATGCAATTAAATATGTCAAGGACATGTTTCAGCAAACACTTTCGTTTGCATTAACACTTGATAGAGTGTCTGCACCTTTGATTGTAACAAAAGGCAGTGGCATTAATGATGACTTAAACGGCGTAGAACGCAAAGTAGAATTTACAATTAAAGAAATTGATAACAAAGAAGCAGAAGTTGTACAATCTCTTGCAAAATGGAAAAGAATGGCATTATATCGCTATGGTTATAAATCCGGTGAAGGAATTTATACAGATATGAATGCAATTCGCCGTGATGATGATACAGATAATATGCATTCTATTTTTGTTGACCAATGGGACTGGGAAAAAGTTATCACTCGTGAACAGAGAAATATTGCATTTCTGCAAGAAACTGTAAAAAATATTGTCAAGGCAATTGTTTTCACAAAGCGCAAAGTAAATTTACGTTATCCACAATTCAAGACAACACTAAAAGAAGATGTGTATTTTATTACAACACAAGAGCTGGAAGATAGCTACCCTGATAAAACACCTAAGGAACGTGAAGCATTAATTGCTAAAGAATATGGCACAGTGTTTGTAATGCAAATTGGCGGAAAATTAAAAAGTGGTGAAAAACATGACGGTCGTGCGCCAGACTATGACGACTGGAATTTAAACGGAGATTTGTTATTCTGGGACGAAGTGCTACAAACTGCAATTGAAATTTCTTCTATGGGTATCCGTGTTGATGAAACTTCTTTGCAAAATCAGCTTGCTGAAGCAAATGCACTTGACAGAAATCAATATGATTATCACAAAATGATTACAAATTGTACATTGCCATTGACAATCGGTGGTGGCATCGGGCAATCTCGTCTATGTATGCTGTTATTAGAAAAAGCACATATCGGAGAAGTACAATCTTCTATCTGGAATGAAGACATGATTGCACAATGTGCAGAACATGGTATTACATTACTATAATTAAACAAACCCCTGATTGTAATCAGGGGCAACCTGTCAAAAAAGTTCAGTGAAAAACTGGACTTTTTTTTGAATAAAGATTGCCTGCATTTTTTTAGATATGATAGCATAGGATATTTAAAACAAGATTCACAAAAATATCAGAAAATTATATGTAATTTTTCATAAAACTATCATAAAACTACTTGCAATTTTATTAAAAATATGTTATAATAAAACCATCTAATTTCATTTCAGAAAATTTGATAAAATAAAAAGGAGGAATTTTTTTTATGAAGATGCAAAAATTCGCTAGTTTACTGACAGCTGTATTCATGATGAACAGTGCTGTTTCTGTGATGCCGGCAAATGCCGAAAATACGCTGTTACATAGTGCAGATTTTGAAAATGGCACAGACGGTTGGGCAAGTTTTGGTGGTACATCTGTTGCAACAACAAATAATGAACATCATGAAGGAAATAGCTGTTTGTATATTTCTGGAAGAAGTGAAAACTGGCAAGGAGCTTCGCTTTCTGGTGAAAGTATTCTGACAGCAGGGAAAACCTATCAATTTAATGCATGGGTTCAGTCATCTGGTTCTGACAATATTCAAATGACGTTAAAATATACAGACAGTTCAGGCAATGACCAATACAAAGGCATTGGCGGTGCAGATTCTGCAAAAGGTACATGGTCGGAAATTAGTGCAAATTATGAAATTCCATCTGATGCAACTAATATTTTAATTTATTTTCAAACGGCAGACGGCACAAATGATTTCATGATTGATGATGTTTCTATTACAGGTGAAGCAAATTGGAGTACAGAATTATTGGATAGAACACCTTTAAAAGATATTTATAAAAATTATTTTAAAATTGGTTGTGCTGCAACGCCATCTGAATTAAATACTAGCATTTCACAAGAAATTGTCAAGAGACATTTTAATAGCTTAACACTTGGCAATGAATTAAAACCAGACGCCGTATTAAATCAAGCTGGCTCACAAGCAATTGGTGATAATGTCACACCTGCGATTTCTCTTGACAATGCAAGATATGTTTTAAAATTCTGCGAAGATAATCAAATTTCAGTCAGAGGGCATGTCTTGCTTTGGTATAGCCAAACACCTGATTGGTTTTTTAAAGAAAATTTTGACAGCAACGGCGCATATGTTTCCAAAGAAATTATGTCTCAACGATTGGAAAATTATATCAAAGCTGTTTTAAATCAAATTTCTGTAGAATTTCCAGATTTAGATGTTTATTGTTGGGATGTTGTCAATGAATGTTATTTAGATGATGGTTCCTTAAGAGTTGCCGGCACAAATCCCAATAACGAAGAATCCCAATGGAGCTTAATTTATGGCGATAATTCTTATATTGAAGAAGCGTTTACTTATGCTAGAAAATATGCTCCAGAGGGTACTAAATTATTTTATAATGATTTCAATGAATATATTCCTGCAAAACGTGATGCTATTTATAATATGGCAAAAGAACTCAAAGATAAAAATTTAATTGACGGTATCGGTATGCAATCGCATTTAGATGTAGGCTATCCAGATACAGATTTATATCGACAAGCAATTGACAAATATGCAGAATTAGGTCTTGAAATTCAGATTACAGAATTAGATATTACAGATTATAATAGCCCACAAGGTAATTCTTATAAAAACGAAGCAGCTTATGAAGATATTATTTATACGATTCTATGGGCTAAAAAATATGGTGCAAATATTACATCTGTTGTGTTCTGGGGTATTACAGATGGCACAAGCTGGAGAAAAGACGGCTATCCGCTGTTAATCAATTCTGATTATTCGCCGAAACCGAGTTATAACAAAGTTGAGAATGCACTGATGGAATTAAGTTGGGTGCCAGAATGGACAGACCCAACTACAGAAACTACTGAACCACCACAAGAAACCTCTGAAACAACAGAACCCACTGAACCATCACAAGAAACTTCTGAAACAACAGAACCTACAGCACCAACACAAGAAACAAGTAACTCTGCAAAAGATATTATATATGGTGATGTAACAGGTGATGGTGTAGTTAGTATTGGTGATGTTGTTATGATAACTAGAGCTGTATTGGGCAAAGAAAGTCTTTCAGATGATGAATATGAACGTGCTGACGTAGACGGCAATGAAAAAGTAGAACCCGCAGATTCTCTAAATGTTATGAAATATGTCGTAAATCTTATTAATAAATTTCCAATACAAGAGTAATATTCTCCCCTGCCTAAAAAGGCAGGGGATTTTTGTTCCACAAAAAATTAATAAATGAAAATCTTGTGAAAAACGCTAAAATTCTCTTGATTTTTTTGTTTAATTATGCTATAATCATGTAACAAACCAAATTATTTTAATTACTTTAAAAGAAAGGTGTGTTAATCATGGAAGAAAAATTTACTTTGAATACTATTAAGCACATGAATCAAGCACAGCAAAAAGAAATTTTTTCTGTATTACAAGAATTTATAGAGTTGGAACATCTTTATGAATCTGCATCAGAAATAGTTAAAACACAATTACATATTTATGATTCTGAATTTAGTGTAAAATTCCAAAGAAATCCTATTCATAGCATTGAAAGTCGCATTAAGTCTCCACAAAGTATTATTGGAAAACTTCAGAAAAAAGGACTTGCATTATCTGCAAAATCTGCAAAAGAAAATTTGATGGATATTGCCGGCATTCGAGTTGTATGTTATTATATTGATGATATTTATGCAATTGTGGAATTACTAAACATGCAAAGAGAATACAAAATTGTGAAAATAAAAGATTATATTAAAAATCCTAAGCCCAGTGGTTATAGAAGTTTGCATGTAATTTTAATGATTCCAGTATATCTTGCAACGCAAAAAAAAGAAGTCCCTGTAGAAATTCAAATCCGGACAATTGCAATGGATTTTTGGGCAAGTCTGGAACATCAGTTACATTATAAAACAAGTTCTATTGTACCAGAATCACTAAAAAGAGAATTACAGGAATGTGCGGAAGTGATTGCGGATACAGATTTGAAAATGCAAGATATTTATCAGCAAATTTATAATTTAGATTAACAGACAGCAAGACATAAAAAACTTTTTTTCTTCAAACTCACGTTAAATTTGCAAACCATACGCATGAATAACAAATCTGTGCTTTTCTGCATAGTTTTGCTTCAGTATTTCTATCATCTTTTCAAATGTCACCCTCTTTACTCCTATGATTCTCCGGAACTGATTATCATTGTATTCTTTGATTATTTCATATTTCATATC
>CAMWHN010000133.1 GCA_947174085.1 uncultured Ruminococcus sp. | reverse complement strand
TAACATATAATTATAAATATTACCTGTTGCAACTAATTCTAAATAATCACCAAAATTTTGCATTCCCTGAGAAAAATAAATACTTAAACAAAAAAATTTTTCTGGATTCTGTTCTTCATAAGCATATAGCATTTCAAAACAAGAATCAATTTGCTTGATTCTATTTTGTATATTAAAACCCTTGCCATTGCATACATAATTAATACATTCGTCAACAATTTCTGAAAATGAGAAATTTAATTCTAAATTATCAAATGCAGTAAATTTTATAAAACTATATTCCATACGGCATAGACTTAATAAACCCCATTTTTTCGCAATTTCAGGACTAGTTAAATTTTCTTGTATTTTTTTTAAATTATATACTAAAATATCCATGTTATTTTTTCCTCACTTAATTTTTCAGAACGTTTAAATATTCTAAATTACTATCTTCAAACCCTTGCATAGAACAGCCTTTTTCTTTGGAATATAAAATATGCTCAATAATTTCTTTTGTAATCATTTCACCTGGGGCTAAAATCGGAATCCCTGGGGGATAACACATAACAAATTCTCCGCAAATTCTTCCGGCAGTTTCACGGATTGGAATAAATTCTTTTTCAGAATAAAATGCTTTTTGTGGCGTTGTCGCAACTAAGGGCGTAATATATTCTGCACTGTGCAAGCCGGAAATATCCCTTGTGTATAAGCGTTTAATATCTTCCAGTGCGCCAACCAAACGCTCAATATCTTGGATTCTATCGCCAATAGAAATATAAGCTAAAATATTACCAATATCACCAAATTCTATTTGAATATCATACTCATCACGAAGCAAATCATAAACTTCAATGCCAGTCAAGCCAATATCTCTGGTATAAATAGATAGCTTTGTGACATCATAATCAAAAATACTACTGCCATTGACTAAATCTTTGCCATAAGCATAATAACCGCCAACAGAATTAATTTCTTCACGGGCATACTCTGCCATAGAGGCAACTTTTTCAAAAGATTTATGCCCTCGTAATGCTAAATTTCTTCTGGAAATATCTAAGCTTGATAATAATAAATAAGACGCACTTGTTGTTTGTGTTAAATTAATAATCTGTTCTACATAACGAGTATTGACTGTATGATTTAATAATAACAAAGAACTTTGTGTTAAACTACCGCCGGATTTATGCATAGAAACAGCAGACATATCTGCACCCGCTTCCATGGCGGAAACAGGTAAATTTTCATGAAAATATAAATGTGTGCCGTGTGCTTCGTCAACAAGTACTTGAATCCCATGGGAATGGGCTAATTTCACGATAGAACGCAAGTCAGAACAAATGCCATAATATGTCGGATTATTTACAAATATTGCAGTTGCATCAGGATTTGCAAGAATTGCTTTTTCTACTTGAGAAATTTCCATACCTAAGGCAATGCCTATATGAGAATCTACCTCTGGATTGACATAAACAGGCTCTGCACCACAGAGAACTAATGCATTAATGACGCTTTTATGAACGTTACGAGGTAAAATAATTTTATCCCCTGCTTTACAAGCAGTTAATATCATACTTTGTACAGAAGAAGTTGTCCCACCAACCATAAAATAGGCATTTGATGCGCCAAAGGCATCTGCTGCAAGCTGTTCCGCTTCATAAATCACAGAAACTGGGTGACATAAATTATCTAACGGTTTCATAGAGTTTACATCAAGACTAACGCATTGTTCTCCTAAAAGTTTAACTAATTCAGGGTTGCCACGTCCTCGCTTATGACCGGGTACATCAAATGGCACAACACGCTGTTTTCTAAAATGTTCTAAAGCTTCATAAACGGGAGCAGATTTTTGTTTTTCAATATTCATTAAATTTTTGTGGCAAGATATACCCTTCAGGCTGGGCAGGAATGCCACATTCCTCCTTTCAATTCTTGATTAACGCTTGATAAAGAATAAAAATTATATTACACTAGAAATTTGACAAAATCGTTGCAGGAAAGAAACTTGCTTGTATTTTGAAATAGAGTCAACCGCAATCTCACCGGCTTTAGATAGTGAGTTAAGGTTGACAAAATATTCTTGACAAATAAATTAAGATGTGATATAATGTTAGCATAAGACAGAGATTGCGTTTATACTGTCGTTCAAGCAGGAAGCCCATTGGCTTTAGACAATGAAGAAGTTCACTTGCTGAACTAACTGATTTTATTGCGTACAGTTTGTAAAATATTAAGCATAACTGTAACACAGCCAAACCTACTGTCTTAACTTTTCAAGATACAAGTGAGTACCTTTGACACAACAGTTTTCTCACATTTCTAGTGTAACATATTTTTTAATCTTTGTCAAGAGTGAATTAAAAAACACAAATGACGAAAGTCAAACTGTTAGTGTGGAAAATTAAGAAGTGAGAATACTGCGCTATAATAAGTATTAAGTCAGTAAAATAAAAACTCCCTCGTTCTTTAGGCAAGGGCTGATATTATTTTTTTTTAGAAAGGATTAAATATCATGCAACATATTGATATTAAAGAAATTTTTGTAAATCCAGATTATCTGGAACAGATTGTTACAGTTTGCGGTTGGGTTAGAACGTCCAGAAATTCTAAAACTATGGCTTTTATCGCATTGAATGACGGAACAAGTTTGCCCCATTTGCAGATTGTTATTGACAAAGCTTCTGGCATTGCGTTTGAAAATGCAATGCCTTTAGGTACATCTTTGAAAGTTACAGGAAAAGTAGTTGCAGGACAGAATGGTTCTGTAGAAATTAATGCCGAATCTATTACAGTATTAGGTACATGTCCGGCAGAATATCCTCTCCAGAAAAAACGCCATACACTGGAATTTTTAAGAACAATGCCACATCTTCGTGGCAGAACAAATACATTTAATGCTATTATGCGTGTGCGTTCTGTGTTGGCAAATGCCATTCATGCTTATTTTCAGAGCAAAAATTATGTTTATGTCAATACGCCCTTAATTACAGGCAGTGATTGTGAGGGCGCAGGTGAAATGTTTCAAGTCACAACAAATGGTTTTACACAAGAATATAAAACCGAAGCAGAATATTATGCAAATGATTTCTTTGCAAGAAAAGCAGGTTTAAGCGTTTCCGGACAGTTAGAGGGCGAAATGGCAGCTATGGCAATGGGGAAAATTTATACATTTGGTCCTTCATTCCGTGCGGAAAATAGTAATACACCAAAACATTTAGCAGAATTTTGGCATATCGAACCAGAAGTTGCTTTTGCAGAACTTTCAGATGTGATTGCACTTGCAGAAGATATGATTAAATATGTGATTCGTCAAGTACTAGAAACTTGTCAAAATGAAATGCAGTTTTTTAATCAGCATTTTGAAAAAGGCTTAATCGAAAGATTAGAAGAATTAATCTTTCATGATTTCGCCGTTTGTGACTATACAGAGGCAATTAAATTATTACAGGAATCTGGTGAGAAATTTCAATACCCTGTAGAATGGGGTTGTGATTTGCAGACGGAGCATGAAAGATATATTTCTGAAAAAGTATTTAATAAAGCTGTATTTGTGACAAATTATCCAAAAGAAATTAAATCATTCTATATGAAACAAAATTCTGATGGCAAAACTGTTGCGGCAGTTGATTTGCTTGTACCGGGTGTTGGTGAAATTATTGGTGGTAGTGAGCGTGAATATGATTATGATAAGCTCGTTTCTGCTATGCAAGAAAGAAATATGAATTTGGATTTATACAGCGATTATTTAGATTTAAGAAGATTTGGCTCTGTACCGCATGGCGGTTTTGGTTTAGGTTTTGAACGTTTAATCATGTATGTAACAGGTGTACAGAATATTCGTGATGTGATTATGTACCCAAGAACAGCAGGTTCTATTCGATAAAAATTTATAAAAAAATTATATTAAAGAATCTCAGCAACATTGTTGTTAGCTGAGATTTTTTTTTTAATAGCTTCTATAATTCGCACATCCTTACCAGTATAATCATTGTAATAATTTCTGGTATTCTACAAAAAACACATTATATTGCTATAAAGAAAACCAGAGAAAAAATCTCTTTCTCTGGTTTCTGTATTGTTCTAATAAAATCTGGAAATGTTTTACAAATTTTATGACATGTTCTGCATAAATTCTTTTTTGGTAAAAATCGCTGTAATTTCTGTAAGCATCTGTTTTTTCGCAGTTACAAATTTCAAGAATACGCTTTATCATAGAGATTCCAAAAAATCTTGTTCCACCAACAATTAAAATATTCATATTTTCTCCTAAAATTAAAATTTAAAGCTTTTTAATTTGATTATCTAAATAATTATAAAGCAATTTCCAAATATCAAATCCAGTATATAAATATAATTGATTTTCAAGATTTTCTATTTTTGAAATAATATTCTCGTTCAAAAATTCTCCTTTTGTTAAGCCAACAGACGCAAGATTGCATATTTCAGAAAGTAATTTCGCTTCTTTATCAGCTCCAATTGCTTGAAATGCTGTTATAATATGAGATGCATAACGTCTGATTGTATTTTCAAGAAAACTAAAAATGCCATTCATTGCTAATTCTGTATCAAAATCTATGATAAAACAAGCAACTTGTAAAAATTCCTCCCATGCTAACCATTCAGAATAGTCATAATTAAATAATTCCAGTGCAAGTTTTTCGCAAATTTCCTCACCTGAAAACTGCTTGATAGCAATTTCTTCGCCATTAATCCACTTAATAATTAATACACCTCTTATTAAAAGTTTCAAATGTATATCCTGATGAAAATAATTCACCATCAATTGCTATTTCGCCATTTTTCAAATTCATAGAATTTCCTCTTATTTCACAAGGTCAATGGTATCAATCAGAACAAGTATTTCCTTATTCTTGACATTTAGAACATAAAATTGCTCCAATCTAAGACCATAAATACGTCTGAGTATTCACTTGAATTATATTTTTCTGTGTTAATAAATCCTGTCTTATGATATAAGCCCAATGCTTTTTTACTTGTTGGCAGAGAGCGGCGCATCCGGATCAGATCCAGCCAAATGCCTGAAAAATATAGTCTATCCCAAACAAGAAACAGATTATCACACCGCAAACCACAGCAAAGACATCTTTTTTTTTGTCATAGTCCACATACTTATGACCACCGCTATTGCCACGTCCCCACTGCCGGGAGAACTCCACATTAGAGATCTGATCCGGTACATCAGGATCGACGATAACCTTTACCCTCAGACCAGCGGGCGGCATTTCGCCGACTCTGGCATAAATGTCGCAGTCAAAGGGGGCAGAATAGGACTTGCCATCTACAGTGTAATCGACAATGATCTGTCCCTTATGAATGTCTGAGACCGCAATGACCCCAACATAGGGGATATAGCCGACTGCGATGCGCCTCCGTTGGAGATTGATCGAAAAGACCAAGATCGCAATGGAAAGCAGCATAAAGAAAATGCCACAAATCAATTCCCAAATCATTATAGTATTCCTCCGTTTATTACAATAGATTGTTTTGTTTCATAATCAATCGTTTTCTTTGAAAGTGTTACTTCTCTTAAGGATGGTAATTTAGTCAGTAATTATTTATTACAACAGTAATTCCTATCATTAAGAAAACCACATCGATTCTCAGCATTCACTTTCTCGCTGGTTTCTGCAACTTTTGCACCATCTTTCTGCTTGAAACAAATCATCACTCACTTTTGTAGTAATCCTATTTCAAAAGAGAAAAGTAAATAATTTTCTAAAAAACATGAAAAGCGGCAGAAATCGCATCATCAAGAGAAGAAAAATCGTGAATATGCATTTTCAGCCAATGTTTTAAAATAGCCAAGAAATTTTCAATCTGATTCAGTCTTATCATATTCAAAATGTCTCGATTCCTTCCCAAAATAAAGAGATATAGTGCCTTTGACGCAATAGTTTTCTCACAACTTTATTTTAACATATTTTTGTGTGTTTGTCAAGTAATTAACAAAAAAACGAAATGGAGAAATGCCGCAATTTGATGAAAGGGATATCTAACAAAAGTGCATTTATTTATATCCATAATAATATGATATTTTTATTAAAAATATTATTATAATTTTCTCTTGTATCAATTGTTACATTATGTCCATTTTCAAGAATACGCTTTATCATAGAGATTCCAAAAAATCTTGTTCCACCAACAAT
>CAMWHN010000132.1 GCA_947174085.1 uncultured Ruminococcus sp. | reverse complement strand
GCTTGCTGGTATCTGTAACTTTGATATGTCTATTTAATTTCGCAAGAGGTCTATTAAAGTTTCCAGTGAATATGTAGTTCCCTCTCGCCATTTTCCTGAATCTCTCTGACTTCAATATATTTGATAAATTCGTCAGCGATATTTCTGGTAAGTTCGGTAAAATGAGTATACTTCTCAATCAGTGACTTCTGATTCTCTGTATTTTCCTGTCTGGAGTGGCAGACTTCAATCTGCGTGGATATTTCTTTGATATGCTGGGACAGCTCAACTTCTTCAGCAAGACTTTCACGAAATACAACATATTCCTACGCTGAGATTATTCCGTTAAGCTTATCCTTGTACATGTGAGTGAGACACATCATTCGTGGCGCACTGGACGCACAGGGTGAGCTTATCCTTGTACATGTGAGTGAGACGGGATTTTGCTGTTTTATGCTGACTTTGAAGTGTGCTGAGCTGATGTTTAAGAGTCTGAAGTTGTTCCTTATAAATTTCTATCAGCTTTATCTCATCCCACTAACAATACTGCTCAACAATGCTGTTCAGCTCATCTATGATTTTCTGTTCAAGAGTTTTTCCGCTTAGGGTTTTAGTGTTCATGCAGTTCATCGCTCCTGTTTTATAGGTAGCACATTGCAAACCGTAATACTGAATGGTTTTTGCTTTATTGTAGTACACATTTCTTTTCATAGGACGACCACAGACCGCACATCTGATTTTTCCGGACAGTGGTGAAAGTTCCTGTGAATTGCGACTGGCTCTTATTCGACTGTTAAAACGTTCTTGTACACGCTCCCATGTATCATGGTCAATAATTGCTTCATGGGTATCTGGTATTCTCACCCAATCACTTTTATCAACTTTCTTACGCTTTTTATTCTTGTAGCTTATGTGATGTGATTTCCCCTGCACGAGAGTGCCAGTTTACATTTCATTTCTGAGAATAGCCACAATAGTTGACTGTGTCCATAGTCCTTTTGAATTGCTCGAATCAGCGTTGCAATTAGTATACTTTGAACCAATTTTTTCCTTGTAAGCAGATGGACTGAGAATGCCTTGTGCATTCAGTTCTTGGACAATCTTTCGGTAGCCTGCTCCCTGAGCGTATAACTCAAAAATTCTGCATACAACAGGAACTGTTTCTTCGTCGATTACAAGATGATACTTAATATTTTGGTCAATCTGATAGCCGTATGGAGCAAATGAGCCGATAAACTGTCCCTGTTCTCTTTTATATGTAAGTGTACGGCGAATTTTTGAGGAAATATCTTTGACATACATTTCATTGTAAGCACTGGTGAAAAGTCTCATAGTGCCATACATTTCGCTGTCGGAGTCGGCATTGTCTGCAACGCCGATAAAGCGGATTCCCCATTCGAGAAACTTGTCATTGATGTACTGCTCTATGACAATAGTATCTCTTGAAAATCATGACTGATCTTTACAGAGAACAAGATTAATTTTTCTGGATTCACAGTCATGAAGCAGGCGATTGAAATCAGGACGGGTACGGTCGATGCTACTATAACTATCGTCGCAGTAAATATCATAAATCTCCCAGTTACGTTCTTTGCAATAGTCCCTGAGCATGGACTTCTGATTCTGTATACTTTGACTATCATCTGTTTTCAGCTTGTTCTTGTCCTCAATGGATAAACGGCAGTAGATTCGGACTTTAGGCATCGGCAGCGTCTCCCTTCCTATGGCTCTTAGTGAATTATTCTGATTTTCTGATCTGTTGGTTCAGCAACTTCTGGATTTTTTCAGTGACTATTTTCTGCATTACCTTTGTGTTCTTTATTCTGAACGTGTTTTTGATATGTATTTTGTTTTTCATGAAATCACTCCTTCTATGAACTTTATGCATAGGATTGTTTTGTTATTACTTGCGACCGAAGGAATTCGGAATTAGTCATGTGCCGTGCTATGATTGGATATTGTGTCTTTTACACCTTATCAAGCCAGAATCACTCAACTGCTGTTTTGCAGATTGGGTGTATTCGTTTATGCCCGAAAAATCAAAGGATATGGTGATTTCTCTTGCCGGAAAAACGATATACTCAACAATAAAAATAGAGAATATAGAAAGTTTGTTGCACATTATCAGTACGCAGGCCTGTGAAATGGGAATAACGCTTGCATAGCAGTGTACTAATGAGTATTTTAGTAGTCATAAGTAGGTGAAAATTATAATTTCTTATCCTGTATTTTTGATTACTATAGAAATTTAGCTCAACTTATTTCATAAATTTAAAATTTATTCATAGTTTATATACAAAAAAATAACTCGTTAAAATATCGTAGTTTGGTTAAAATTTACTATTGACAAAACATGTTGTGTGTGTTATAATATAAGACATAACACTGCTGTGTGATTAATCAGCCACCGGTTTGTTGTTGATTTTGTGTAGTTGGTCACTCTGTTCTTGATAGCATTCTAAAAAAGTTTTTGAATTGTGTTAATTAAAGAAAGTTCTTGAATCCGTAAAACTCAACTGCATTTTCTTAATTTTTAAGTATTTCAGGTTCTGGGAAGTCTTTTACGAAAAGTCTGGGTGGTAGTATGTTAAACAAACTATATGAATACGATCAGCAGGCATATGAAACAGCAATTATCATGCTCACGTAGAAAGAATATGTTGTGGTTATTCCCCTACTTTCATAGAAAGAGCATTTGCTAGTGTTGACAGCTTGATTGTATTGGTGTGTGACGAGGTAACATAGAAGGCAGTGTCTCGAATGGGCGAGCATCTGGAACAGCAGGAATGTTTTAGGTATGCTAGTAGCGTGTTTTTACAAAGATGCGAGAAGCATCTACTGTTTTAATGATGTAATTAAAGTGCAGGCTAATGGCTGGACTGTTGGGAGAGTTACAGCGGTTTGATGAAGTTTTAGCATATATTTTTGAGGTTTATGCGGAAAATACGACAGAAAATGATGGTTGAAGGGCAGGCTTATTCTCAACATTATTTTTATCACGGTCGGTTGATATGATTATCTAACATGAATTATTCTTTTAGATAATAATATGAGCTTACTGTAATAATTGTTGATATTTTGGTGGATAGGAGAAAAGTGAAATGTTTGTAAACAAAGGCAATATCGAACCGTTCAAGAACAAGATTTGGCTTTCATCACCTACAATGCACGGTGATGAGCAGAAGTGGGTCGCGGATGCATTTGAGAAGAACTGGATCACGACAGCCGGTGAGAATATCAACGAGGTTGAGCGGCTTGTTGCAGAGTATGTTGGCTGTAAGTATGCGGTCGCACTTTCATGTGGTACGGCAGCTTTGCATCTGGCGGTGAAACTTGCAGGCGAGCGTCTCTACGGACAGGCTAAGCCTAATCAGGGTACTTTGCAAGGACATAAAGTTTTCTGCTCAGATATGACTTTCGATGCAACGGTTAATCCTGTTGCATATGAAGACGGAGAAGCTGTTTTCATTGACACAGAACCCGACACTTGGAATATGTGCCCGAAAGCCTTAGAAAAAGCATTTGAACTGTATCCGGAAGTCAGACTTGTGGTTGTGGCACATCTCTATGGCACTCCCAGCAAAATTAACGAAATCAAGGCAATCTGTGACAAGCACGGTGCGCTGATCGTTGAGGATGCGGCGGAATCATTCGGTGCTACCTACAAGGGCAAGCAGACAGGTCTGTTTGGCGATTATGGTGCGATCAGCTTTAATGGTAACAAGATTATCACCGGTTCGTCCGGCGGTATGTTCCTGACTGATTCCAAGGATGATTCCGATAAGGTACGCAAGTGGTCAACTCAATCAAGAGAAGCTGCATCGTGGTATCAGCACGAGGAGATTGGCTATAACTACCGTATGTCTAATGTTATCGCCGGAGTCGTTCGTGGTCAGATGCCGTACTTAGAGGAACATATCGCTCAGAAAAAGGCTATATATGAAAGATACAAGGAAGGCTTCAAGGAACTTCCGGTTTCGATGAATCCTTTTAATGAAAAGAATAGTGAACCGAATTACTGGCTCAGTTGTATTCTTATTGATAAGGAAGCAATGTGCAGACAGGTTCGCAGTGAAAACGAACCGATGTATATTTCCGAGTCAGGAAAGAGTTGTTCAACGGAGATACTTGAAACTCTTGCAAAATTTAATGCTGAGGGACGTCCTGTCTGGAAGCCGATGCATATGCAGCCAATCTATCGCATGAATCCGTTTGTGACAGCGAATGGAAATGGTCGTGGACAGTCCAATGCTTATATTGACTGTGGAGAGACTTTTGATGTCGGTGCGGATTTGTTTGAGAGAGGGCTTTGCCTGCCGTCTGACAATAAGATGACGGTGGAGGAGCAGGATGTTATAATTAAAATTGTTAGGAGTTGCTTCGGGTAATGTATGCGAAGTATTTTAAAAGAGTGTTAGATTTTATTCTGTCACTCTGTGCTCTGATTATTTTGTCACCCTTACTGATTGTATTGACGATTGTCGGAGCAGTTGCAATGAGTGGAAATCCGTTCTTTGTTCAGGAGCGTCCGGGCAAGGATGAAAAGATATTCAAGCTCATTAAGTTTCGGACAATGAATAACAAGAAGGATAAGAATGGCAAACTATTGCCAGATGAGAAACGCCTTACAGGATATGGCAAAATGCTGCGTTCTACTTCGTTAGATGAACTGCCAGAATTGTTTAATATTCTCATTGGGGATATGAGTATTGTGGGTCCGAGACCGTTATTGGTTCGGGATATGGTGTTTATGACACTTGAACAGAGAAAACGACATTCTGTTCGTCAAGGTTTGACAGGATTGGCACAATGTAGTGGTCGAAATGCTATGAGCTGGGAAACCAAATTTAATTATGATTTAAAATATATTAAGAAAATAACGTTCTTGGGAGATTTACGTATAATATTTAAGACGGTGAAAAAAGTCTTTAATCAAGAAGGCATCACTGAGGACGGAATGGCAACAGCGGCTGACTTGGGAGATTATCTTCTCTATGATGGAAGAATCAGTCAAGAGGAATACAATAAAAAGCAGGAAGAGGCATTGTTACTTCTTCAGAATACATCAAGCAGAGGGTAACGAAAATGAATGAATTGGTGTCAATTATTATGCCTTCATATAACACAGCGAGGTTCATCGGTGAATCCATTAAATCTGTGTTGGCTCAGACATACATAAATTGGGAATTGATTATTGTAGATGACTGCTCTACTGACAAAACAGATGAAATTGTAAATCTGTTTTTAACAGACAAACGGATTAAATACCTAAAAAATTTCCAAAACAGTGGTGCTGCAATCAGCAGGAATAGAGCATTGAAAGAAGCCAAAGGGAAATGGATTGCTTTTTTAGACAGTGATGATTTATGGAATCCGCATAAGCTTGAATATCAAATCGATTTTATGTTAAATGGTGGGTATCACTTCTCGTATACAGATTATAGCGAGATAGACCTAGAATCAAAAAAAAATGGTGTTTACATCACTGGACCTAAAAGAATAACAAATTTTGGGATGAAGTGCTATTGTTGGCCAGGTTGCTTGACAGTTATGTTTGATAGAGAGAAAATCGGTTTAATTCAAATTGCTAATATTCAAAAGAATAATGACTATGCAATGTGGCTGAAGGTGTCACGAAAAGCAGATTGCTATTTGTTAAAAAAAGAACTAGCTCAATACAGAAAAGGAAGACAAGGAAGTATCAGCACAGAAAGAGTAACTACTCTTTTCAAGTGGCATTTTAATTTATGGCGCATAACTGAGCGAAAAAATATATTAATTAGTACTTTTTTTACGCTACTTAATTGTATTTTTGGATTGGTCAAAAAATTTGTATTTGTTAGGAGAGGGAGAACTTGAGTACGATTGCTTATGTTAGAGCAACAAATATATATGATGATTCAAGGGCAACAAAAGAGATACTTGCGCTGGTTGAAGGTGGTCATACAGTTTACATTTTAGGCTGGAATAGGAATGATGTGTCTAATGACAAATGTAAAATTGTTTTCAAACAATGCTATGGAAAAGTATTCTTTTTGTTTTACAACTGTCCATTACCTAATGGTATTGGAATGAGAAATATTACAAAATTAATAGGTTTTAATAACTGGATAGGCAAGGCATTATATGGTATTCCTTCATTGAGTGCTGTCCATGTTTGTAATCTTGATACAGCTATTGGTGCAGTCAATTTTTGTAACAAACATAATATACCTTATAGTTAT
>CAMWHN010000131.1 GCA_947174085.1 uncultured Ruminococcus sp. | reverse complement strand
ATTGATGACTTACTTTTAAATTTAGTCGGTGCATTTGGTGGGTTTATTTGTTTTCAAATAGTGCATTTTCTAATAAAATTTCTAAGAAAGAGAGTTATTTATGCAAGATTTAAAAAATAATGATAAAATTAAATTTGTCTGTGAATTAGAAAATAATAATTATCAACAAAAATTATATATTAATCAAGTCTTGCAAGATAATAATTATCATAATCAAATGATTGAAAGTGCAGAAAAATTTTTGCAAGCATTTTCACCAGAAAAATTGATAAAACAAATATCTAATCAATATGGAGAAAATTTTGTGCTAGTTTTTCGAACAACAGCACAGCAAATGCAAAATTTTCATGAAATTATCACAAAAAAGACTTGACAAATTTTTAGAATTATGATAAACTTGTAGTATTCTAGTAATTTATGAAATTAGGAGGTTTTTTTGTTATGTCTATGGAAGATTGGAAAGAAAAAATTACAAAATTAGGCTCTGACGTAAAAGATTCTGCTGGGAAACTGACAAAAAATGCAGTGGACAGCTCAAAGAAAATGGCTGAAAAAGTAAAATTGCAGAATACAATTCGCCGTACAGAAGCCAAATTAGATGAAACTTATTGTGCAATTGGCAAGAAATATGAAGAAGTTTATGGCAGTAAAAGCTTGCCAGAATTTTCAAATTTCTTGGCAGAAATTGCAGATTTAAAAGCGCAGATTGCAATTGCAAAAGCAGATTTAAGCAATTTAGATAATGCATCTGCTTGTCCAAACTGCAAAAAATATGTAACAGAACATCAAAAATTCTGCCCTTATTGCGGTGCAAGATTAGTCGAACCTGTAGAGGCTGTTGTTGTAGATACAGATTCAGAAGAATAATTTAAACATAATTAAAAACAGCTCCTTGCTAAAAAGCAGGGAGCTGAATTTTTTTATTATAATATTTTGGAAAATGCAAAACTTCATCATAGCACGAAAAATAATATTTGTTAAGATTGTATCTGCGAACGATAACGGTTTTTATAAGCCTGACGTTTTTGCCAGATAGTTTTATCAATAAAGCAATAGCCTTTCCAGCAAAGCCAGATAAAATATATCACAGGATAAATTAAAAATAAAATCATTAAAAATAATAGCATAGCCGTATCAAAGCAAATAATTCTTGCAGAATTTTCCCAATACGGATAAGTAACCGTTTCTGCAACAACAAGATTGCGAATATGTTTTAAATTTTCAAACCGTCCAGAAAGCGAATATCTTCCTGTATTTTGCAAAATAGTCATATTAGTTGCAAAATCCATTGTTTCAGAAATAGTATTCTTCGCAAAATTTTTTACAGGATTCGGCAATACCGATTCATAACAATCTATCTGTATATTAGAATCTAATATATTTAATTCTTGATATAATACATAGGACATATAAATTCTAGGCGTATCACCATAAGCTGTTTTAGATGCATAATCTGTTTCTGGTTTAATCACACCGGAAATCAAGCAAGTTTTTTGATTTATTTTCAGCTCCATGCCAGCAACTTGAGAAGAACCAAATAATTGCCATGCAAGTGTCGTATCTATAACAACTCTATCTTGCATAATATCAGAATCTTGAAAATAACTACCGTCTGCAAGTTCGGGTGTGTGCATGGTAAAAAAATCTCCTCCAACTGCTGTGACAAGAGCTTTTGCAGAATTTTTACGAGTGCCTGTAATAGAAATCTGACCGCCTTGTGTGCTATAGCAATCATACCAAAGTCTAGCAGAATCAGAGCTAGCTTCTAATGACGCAGAAGTTAAATAACTCTCAATACTTTCATGTAAACTGTCGATATGATTAATCGTAAAATCTGAATCTTGTCTGAAAAATACACTGATTTGCGCAAATCTTGTATCAGAATCTCCCTGCCAACGTTCACCAGCTTGTTGACTGTATAATAAACCAGAAAGCATATTACTAACACAAGTCAATACTAATACCAGAACCAGACAGAGCAAAGCACTAAAAAATCTAAAAATCTGCCGTTTCTGTAATTTTTTTTTCACAATTAATTTTCCTCCATACGAACTTGTGTACCGGCTGTTAAAGGCTTTTCAGAATTAGTAATCACAAAATCGGAGCTGTTCACATCACCCTGTACAGCACTATTTACTTCATCATGTGCAAGGACTGTTACATCACAACGGCTTGCATAATAGCGATTGCCTAAAGGCGTATTTTTAGCTTTCATAATTAAAACAAATTTTCCGTCATTATCTTCCATAATAGCACTAGTCGGTACAACGCAGTCATAATTTTCACTGGAGCAAGCAATCGAAAGCGCAAGCGACTGTCCAGTATTAACATCACTGCCTGTAATATCAAAAATTAATAATCTGTTATCGCTTTTGCCGTTTTCCGTATCAGGTTTAATTGCTGTTAATTTGGCAGTAATATCACTATGATATTGATTCATAATTTCAGCGTTTACACCTGTACGAAGTTTTCTAGCCTGTTCTGCCGTAATAGAAAATTGTGCCGTATAACCAGAATTTGTTAAACTCAGATTAGCAAGCGTGTCACCTTCCATAACAGTATCACCTGCAACACAAGCAATATTGCTAATAATGCCATCATTTTTGCTAGTAATTACCTGTGTTCCAGTATCTTTTTTTAATTTTTCAAGCTTTTCTTTTTGCTGTTCAATTGCGTTTTGTTGGCTTTTTAATTCTAATTCATTTACTTTTTGAGATAAATCGTCTTCTTGTTTTTTTTCCGCAAGCTCTAAAATTAAAGTCTGTAAATTACGTTCTTGTTGAGAAACTGCTTCTTGTAAACTCGTAATATCAGAGCCGTCAGTTTGAGATTCCTGCATTTCATAAGCAGTAATTACAGACTGTGCAGATTGTAATTCAGAATTTGCGGAATTTAAATCTGCTTGTATCAAAGCATTTACACCAGAAGTCGCTGATTGATAAGCCGATTGTGCTTGTTCCTGTTCAGTAGTCGCTTGTGTAACAGCATCTTTTGCATTTTGTAATTCTAATTCTTGTGTTTTAATAGATTCTAATGTTTTTTTTGCATTTTCTACATCTTCGTTTGCATAACGCATCGTTTGTTCTGCATCTTCCATTGCACGTTGTAAATCTGTTAAAGACATCACAGGCATATTATAATTATCATCATCACTAGTATTATTTAAATTTTCAGACGGTATGGAATTAATTACACCAGATTCTTTTGCAGTTTCGTAATCTGTTTTAGCTCTTAGATAAGCAATCTGTGCTTTTTCTGCTTCACGTTCTAAAGAAACTACAACTTGTTGTTGTTCTTGCGAAGAAACAAGAATATCTTTAGATTCTAAATTTGCTTGCGCAGATTCTAATTTTTTATTAGCTGTTTGTAAATTATTTTTTGCTGTTTGTAATTCCGCTAAGTATTGTGTCGGAACACTGTCTAATTCCCCAGAAGAAACGGCTAGTAAATAGCTATTCAACTGCTCTATTCTATTAGAAATTTCTTTTAATTGCGCATTGGCTTGCTGATAAGCAGAACTGGAAATACTAGAACTATTAGAATTTTGATTCTTAGCATTATTTAATTTTTGAATTGCCGTTTGCAAATCTGCTCTTGCATTTATAATTTCTTGGTCTTGTGCCGCATAATCCGGCACAGCTGTTAATAATGCTTTTTGATAAGCAAGCTCTGCTTCTTGTAACGCACTTTCTGCAAGTTTAATTTCTTCCTGATTTTCAGCCGCATCTAACACAAATAATTTATCTCCAGCTTTTACTTCATCTCCGACTTTAACAGAAACAGAAGTAACAACACGTTTACTGTCTGCTTTCACATCGTAATTTTGATTTGCTGTCACAATGCCTGTCCCTCTAATTTTTTCAGTAATCACGCCATAGCTTGCATACTGTGCAGAAACTGTAGGCAAACTATGATTTAAAATTGTACTTGAAAAAAATGTTAGTAATAATAATATAATTAAAAAAATAATTAAAATAGTTTTGATTTTTTCTCTGCGTTTTGCGCTTTTTGTTTGTTCTTCCATAAACTAAAACCTCCAGATAATAATTAGCCTTTTACACCGCCAGAATAAGTAATACCCTCAACAAGATATTCTTCGCCATATAAAAATAATAGCAACGCCGGAATCATATAGACAACTGCGACTGCAAATGCAAGCCCAACATCTCCCGTATTAATTTCTGATAAAAATACAGACAATGGATATTGGTCTTCGTTTCCTAGTAAAATTAAAGGCTGTTCTACCATGTTCCAATAGTCAATAAATACTAGTAATCCGACAGATAACATAGCACTTCTGCACAATGGCAAGCAGATATATAAAAAAATCTGAAATTCTCCTGCGCCGTCCAGTCTTGCGGCTTCAAAATAGGCATTCGGGATTCTTCGCATGACTTTTGTTAATAAATACACACTAAACGGCGAGAATACTGCTGGCAAAATAATTGCCCATCTTGTACCTAAAATTCCCAGAAATTCCGAAACCAGCCGATTCGGCACAAGTGTTACTTGATATGGCATTAACATGAGAATAATATAAACAAAAAATATAATTTCTCGAATTTTTCCCCTGTATCTCGAAAAGCCATAAGCTGTAATACTTGCTAATAATACTTGAAATATAGTAATCGGCACAACAAGTATGACAGAATTCCAGAATTTTAATAAATAATCTGGACTTTTGAACAATACAGATAAGTATTGCTGAATGCTCACAGAATCCGGAATGAATTTTAAATTTAAATTTTCTGAAATATAAGTTTTTTTATCAGCCGTTGCGTTTTCTATCATTGCACCATAATTTGTATTAATTTCTTTTTCTGTCATAAAAGAATTTGTAATCGTCAGCACTGTCGGCAAAATAAATAATATTGCAGATAGAAAAGCAATTAGAAATAATAGCCCTGTGATAAAATGCTTTTTTATTTTATTGCTCATTCTTCCACGTCCTCTCCGTATTTACGTTCTATTAAATACAAAATGCCTATAATTATTATCATGACAATAGAAAGCAATACTGCCGCACTGGATAATTTCTGATAGTCTGTTGACTGAAATGTATTATTCATGAAATGTTGCAATAAATACATGCTTTCATGCGGATATGCCCCCGTTAATAAATACACTTCACGGAACATTTTAAACGAGCTAATAATAGACAAAATTGTCACAAATAAAATTGTCGGTGATAAATATCTTAATTTAATATGCAGGAATTTATAAAATTCTCCTGCGCCCTCTAATTCTGCGACTTCAAGAATATCTGTGGGGATTCCGGCAATTGCTGACATGAATAATATCATATTATAGCCTAATGTTTTCCAAAGAAACATGACTGTTAAAACAAAATATGACCAATTGGATTTTAACCAGTCAATCGGCTCTGCACCAAATAATCCAGTAATTTGATTTAACGTTCCATGATAATGGAAAATAACTTGCCATACTAGCACAACAGAGGCAATTGGTACCATTAAGGGACATAGAAAACAAGATTTAATCCAGCTTTTACAAGGAATTTTCGCATTCAAGCCAAATGCCATTGCCAATGATAATATCACAGATAATGGCACAGCGATTACAGAAAATATCGCTGTATTTTTTGAAGCTCGAAGAAATGCGTCATTTTTGAATAATTTACTAAAATTTTCTAATCCTACAAAATTTGAAAAAGCTAGATTATCCAATACAGAATAATACATGACAACACAAAACGGAATAATAAAAAATATTAGTACTCCTATCAAGCTAGGCAATAGCCAACCCCATTGGCTTAAAGATTTTATTATTTTTTTACGAACTTTCAAATGACATCACCTCATAATAAAATTTTTTCTGACTGTACTATTTATGATAGCACAGGCAGATACATTTGTCAATAGCATTTCTGAAATCTTAACTGAATCTTAATTTTATGCTCCTGTTAATAAAACACTTTTCAAGCATAAAACATGACAATATTTTTGAAAAAATTTAAATTTCAGCATATTGCATAAATTTTAAACAAAATTTAACATTATTTTTTACGATAAATCTTATTGACAAATTTGTTATTTTGTGATAAAATAAATACTGTAATAAATAAGCCGCTGTGGTGGAATAGGCAGACACAAGGGACTTAAAATCCCTCGGAGTAAAATCCGTACCGGTTCAAGTCCGGTCAGCGGCACTGTTTTCATCTCCGCAAAGCCCGTAGAATAGGGGTTTGCGGAGATGATTTTTTGTGTAAAAACCGTTTTGGTCATTGTTTGGTCATATACCATAAAAACAAGTAGGAGCTTTTTTATGAACAAATATAAATTTTTACTGTTCTTTTTAATAA
>CAMWHN010000130.1 GCA_947174085.1 uncultured Ruminococcus sp. | reverse complement strand
GGTCAAACCAATAAGCAAATTTCCGATAATTATCATATTCTTTTTTTGTAATAGCAGTATCATCAAAATAGTAACTATCATTAGCATGATCCCAGATTAATTCATGTTTCGGAATTGCTTGCAAATTTTCATCTATTTCATAAATAGTATCAATATCATAATCATAAAAACCAGTATCTGCTATAGAACGTTGAGAATGATGAACAAATAAGGCATCAAATTCAGAAGAAACATACATATCCCAAGTGTCAACAGCTCCGCTTTCTGTTGGAAAATGAATTTGTTGACAAGAGCCGTTTTGATAAGTATAAACTATTGTTTTAGGCGTATCTTCAGTATTTTCATAGAATATAATAAATAATTCAGGAATAAAATCGCCAGTAATATCGGCTAATTCATAACGATTTTCATAAGACTGAAATTTAGTAAGCTGAATGGAATATGCTCTTTTCCATTCATCTTCCCATTTGTCAATTGTGGCGAGTTCATCTAAAATTGTGGCGAGTTCTCTCGATTTATTTGGAATCAGTTGTTCAAAGCAATAATTTAGAATTTCAAAAGCGTCTTTTGCATCTATTTGACCATCTGAATTGTAATCTGCAAGTATAAGTGCCTTATCAGAAATTGTTCCGTCATTCCCTGCCCCAATACTTGCAGAATGTTCTAATATGGCATAGGCATCATTGGCATCAAGCACAGAATCAAGATTTACATCACCTGATATTGCATTTGCATGAATTGTAATAGGAGCTGATAATAATGCTAATGCTGTCAAAGTAGAAATAAATATTTTTTTTTTCATAACTAACTATCCTTTCTTGTAATTATTTTTATTATTTATTTTACTTAACTTCAAATGTAATACTATCTAATTCTGTTCCGTCATCAGTTAGCATAAATAAATCATAATCGCCAGCAGGAATTTCCCCAAGTATGTAATAAGCGTGACAATCGTTATGAATGGCTTGGTATAAACTACTTATGTCATTTGTAGCTGTATGTTCAATTGCATTTTCTAATATATGTTCTGAACCATGTGGCACGACATGAAATGTAATATTAGACTTTTCTGTAATATTATTGCAAGTAACATCAAATAAAAGACAACCATTGTTGTCAAAATTAATGGAATTTTTGATAATATTTGCTTGCGATTCGCCAGTGCCATAAATATTTAATAAATCACGATTTGTTATATAATAAAATTGATCAAGACAATAAAGAGATTCATAATAATTATAATACTCTTCTCTTGTAATAGAAGTATCATCAAAATAGTAACTATCATTGGCATAATCTGTAATCAGTTTATGCTGTGAAATTGCTGTAAAATTATCTATTTTATAAATAGTAATTACATTATCATAAAAATAATTACCAGTATCCGTTATAGGAGTTAGAGAATCCCAAACAAGTAAGCCATCAAATTCGGAAGAAACATACATATTCCAAGTGTCAATAGCTCCGCTTTCTGTTGGGAAATGAATTTGCTGACAAGAGCCATTCTGATAAGTATAAACCATTGTTTTGAAAGTATCTTCATATAGCATAATAAATAATTCTGGAATAGAATCGCCGTTAATATCTGCTAATTCATAACGATTTTCATAAGACTGAAATTTAGTAAGCTGAATGGAATATGCCTTTTTCCATTCATCTTTCCATTTATCAATTGTGGCAAGTTCGTCTAAAATTGTGGCGAGTTCTTCTGATTTTTTTGCAACGAGTTGCTCTGATTTAGAGCAATAAACCAAAATTTTAAAAGCGTCTTTTGCATCTATCTTGCCATCTACACTGTAATCTGCTGACATAAGTGCTTTATCAGAAAGTATTCCGCCATTTCCTGCCCCAATACTTGCACAATGTTCTAATATCGCATAGGCATCATCAAAATTAAGCACAGAATCACGATTTACATCACCTAATATTGCATTTGCATGAATTGGTACAGAAGCTGATAATAATAATCCTGTCAAAATAGAAATAACGATTCTTTTTTTCATAAATAACTATCCTTTCATGTATTTTATTGGTGTTAAAAATTCAGTGAAGTATGCTTTCGTTTGCTGATAATCCAAGCCATATAATTTACAATGCTTTGCATTTTCAGAACGGAAATAAATTGTTAAATGGCATTTATTAGCCCATTTCTGCCAGATATATTGTTGAATACGAATTTTCACAATGCAATCTTTTTCTGCTACAATGGTATGAAATGTAAAACCTTTGCAATATTTCACACAGATTTGATTTTTAGAAATACTCACGCCATTTGTGAATAATGCACTGACCTGAATAATTAATTTCCAGAAAATTGGCAAAGCAATCATGAATTGCAGAGAATTTAAAATTTCCTGCAAAGTGGGCAAAAGTCGTTCTGTGATTTCTTTCGCCGGAATAATTGCACTAATAGATTCAAACATGTTTAAAATTTCCTGTACTGTCGGTGATAAATATTTAATTAATTCTGTTGCGGGAATAATAGCAAGTAAATAAATTATCCAAATGCAAGTATAACCGAACCAAGAACTTTTCGGCGGTCTGAGCTGAATTTTTAACATGCGACTAGCCGGAAAAATAAACGGCATTGCTGTTTCCAGTTGCTTCTGTGTCAAAATTGGCAAGCAAATTGGCAAAGTACCTTTCTGTGTGCCGTAACCAGAGCAATTGACTGTAAAAGAATATATTTGAAACATTTTAGTAATAAAATTTTGACGAATATCCAGAAAATTAATTTTATGATTCTGCAAATGAAAAAATCTGGTTGTTAAAATACCGTTTTTGACAAATAATTGTCTCTTGTCACTTTCCATATAAAATCCACTGTATCTTAGTAAGTTATTAATAAAAGACAATAGCCATGTAGATAAAATAATAATTCCTACTGTCACAGCAATTGGCTGAATGCCGGCAAGATGTTCTGCAACTTCATTTGATACTAGAGTTAAACGCTCTGTAAGCTGAAATTCGTTAATTAAATCCCTTGCAATTCTACCGCCTTGAAACCAGAACATTGCGATATATAATGCTCCTGAAAAACTGCTTGAGAAAATAACGGAAAATAATAATATTTGCCAAATTTTTACTTTCTGTTGGTAATTATGACGTTTACCGTGTCGGATTCTAGGCAGAGCAGAATAAAATATAATTTCATCTTTTTGACGAATTAATAACTGAATATCAGCAACGTCTAGTAAACCGGAAGCTGTGTCTATATAAATATAAGATGCATGAAATGCTTTTAGAAAAAAACGCCGTTCAATTGTCATAGAAGAGATATTTTTCATTGGCAAAATGCGTATTCTAGTAAAAATAAAACCATCTTGTACATAGATTTGATTATTTTTGACTGTGAATTTTCTAAAAAACCAGATAAGAAACCCATAGCCTAAAATACATGCTAATATCAATAAATCAAACCAGACACCATGTAGCCAGTTTAAAAAAATTTCAGGAATATTTTTAATTTCTTGAAATACAAGAGAATTTTTAATATTCATAGCACCACGAAATATAGGAAAAATTAATAGCCATAATGTTTTTGTGCTATATTTTAAAATTCTAAGCGGATGTTCACGGCGCATGAAAAATCCCCTTTCTTTGTAAAAAATCTGTTAATTCCTGACGGTCTTGCTTTTTCATGAAGAAAATCATCATACTGCCTCCGTAGACATATAATATTACAAAATTTAAGCCAAACATGCCATTAAGACCAGTAATGAATTGTACAAACTGCACGGACTGTAATTTAATAGATTGCTCACGCACTAAGAAAATACCCTGACGAATTGTAATTTGATTTGCTGTGACAGTATATTTTAGCGTTTTAAAATATACTGGCAAGCAGATAAAATTAATTATGATTGCAGTTATGATAAAAATACCAACTAAAATCCAGATAATTATTTTTAATCTGAAAAAAATAAAAATACTAGCAGAAATCAAAATAACAGTAATTACAGAAATTAATACTTGTAATAATTTCATAGCAGATAAATCGGCATAATATTCTTTCAATGAAAAATTCCCCCTTTTCTGTCATATGATTATTATATATTATAGCATAAATTAGAATATAATTGCAAGCATATTATGCGGAAAGGAGTTTTTATGCTGAATTTTTTCACAAGTATCAATCAAGTATTATGGGGAAGTGGTTTAACAGGACTTTTATTAGCAATAGGTTTATTTTGTCTGGTATATTCTAAATTTGCATGTTTGAAAAGCTTTGGATTATTAATTTCTAAAAAAAATATTAAAAATAATTCTAATACAAAACATCAGCTTTCACCATTTCAGGCTTGTATGACATCTCTTGCGGCGGCGATGGGGACAGGTAATATTGTTGGAGTAGCAACGGCATTAACTTTAGGAGGCGCAGGAGCAATATTCTGGATGTGGGTAGCCGCATTATTAGGCATGGGATTAATTTACGCTGAGAATGTCTTAAGCTGTTATTACAGAACAAAACATGATTTTGGTGCAATTGCATATTTAAAATATGGCTTACATAGTCCGAAACTTGCGAAAATTTTTGCCATTTGCTGTGTGGGAGCGTCTTTTGGCATGGGAAATATGACACAAAGTCATGCCATGGCACAGAGCTTACAAGAAAGTTTTTCTATTCCGCCGTTATGGACTGGCATTGTTACAGCAATTTTATTAAGTATTATTATTTTTGGCGGTGCGAAACGTATTGGAACAGTAACAAGTATTTTAATTCCTGTTTTGTCTGGTATTTATTTATTATTAGCTTTGCTAATTATCTGGAATTGTCGTGCGAATCTTAGTAATGCAGTACGAGCTATTTTTCAAGAAGCTTTTGGCATATCTGCTGTTAGTGGTGGTGTGAGTGGCATTGCCGTTCGTCAGGCAATTTCTGTTGGGATTAGACGAGGGGTATTCTCAAATGAAGCAGGACTTGGAAGCAGTGGCTTATTACACGGGGAAGCAGATAGCAATTATCCGGAATTTTTAGGTCTCTGTGGTATGTTAGAAGTTATTGCTGATACGTTCTTATGTTGTACGGCAACAGCTTTGGTCATTCTCTGTACAGGTGCATTAGATTCTAAGCAAGACGGGGCAATTTTAGTATTATCAGCGTTTCGTATAGGCTTAGGCAATCTTGCAGATTGGATTCTTCCGCCAATGATTGCATTATTTGCATTCTGTACGTTAATAGGCTGGTCATATTGTGGCGCAAGTGCTTTTCAAACGCTTACAAATGCTAGTAGCAAGCTTTATCAGGGCTTATTCTGTATCGCTGTTGCAATCGGAGCTGTTATGCAATTAGAATTAGTTTGGACATTAGCAGATATTGCAAATGCTTGTATGGCTTATTGTAATTTACCAGCGATTTTATTATTATATAGCAAATATAAGAAAAAATAAATAAAACCACTGTATTAATTTAAAACTTAATACAGTGGTCTTATTTTTTTGTTATATTTTCGACATTTTTCATAATATAAAATTTCGTATTCAATCAAGCATTATACAAACATAATATTCGGAACATTATATTCTGAAATTAAAGAATCATGTGTTAGAAATATCATGTTTTTAGTGATTGCTTGACAAATTAAAATTTTGTCAAAAGGGTCTTTGTATCTCGGAGCTGAATCAGGTCTTGTTAATTTTTCTAGTCTATAAATGCTTTCATCTTCAAGTGAAATCATTTTGAATCCAGATTTTTTACAGTATTCTGCTACAGTCTTAGCATTTGGCAACTGTTCAGGGTACAGAATATGCTTAATTTGAATCTCCCACAAAGAGATGACACTGAAATATATTTCATTTTTTTCATTTTCAATTAGTTCTTTCGCTTTTTCAGGAAGTTGCTCATCATCAGCGATTGCCCAAAGTAAAATATGTGTGTCTAACAAAAAATTCAAATTATATCACCATTCTCAAATAATTCTTCTACTTCCTTGTCCCATTCTGCAAAATCTTTTGGAACATGAAGCTTACCTTTTGCTACTCCAATACGCTTATTGCCATCTAACTTGTTCTTAGATTGTTCTACTTGTGAATCAGCAGTCAAGTCAAATGGAATCCTACGTTCTCTAACAGCTTTTTTTGCAAAAACACTAATAGCAGTACTCATATTCATTCCAATTTCAGAGCAAAGGCTATTAAATTGTTTTTTGAGTTCTGCATCAATGCGAATATTTAAAGTTGTCTGTGGCATAAATATTCCCCTCTCTGTTTTATATTATATATATTGTAGCACAATTTTTATATAAAGTCAATATATTTATTAAAAATATTATTCTATAGACTATATTAGCTGTGAATTTATTGAAATTTGGAATAGTGACTTATTTTGCATAATTCATTATACATAATAGGG
>CAMWHN010000129.1 GCA_947174085.1 uncultured Ruminococcus sp. | reverse complement strand
CATTAAAAGAAAAAAAGATTATAATAAAATTAGAAATTAAAAATTTTTAATTTTTGAAAGGAGAATTTTTTTATGAAGCGTTCCCTGAAAAATCGTATACAGGCATTTACAGCGTCTGTTGCTGTTTTAACAGCAAGTATGCTAACGTCTTTTTACTCTATACAGGCAAATGCAGAATTGACAGAAAAAGATAATTTTGCAAGATTATTGCAACATTCTATGTATTTCTATGATGCAAATATGTGTGGTACTGAAGTTGCAGAAAATACACTGTTATCATGGCGTGGGGATTGTCATACTTATGATGCACAAGTACCGTTACAGCCT
Source organism: uncultured Ruminococcus sp. (assembly GCA_947174085.1). Lineage (GTDB taxonomy): Bacteria > Bacillota > Clostridia > Oscillospirales > Ruminococcaceae > UBA3855. The sequence continues at coordinate 6,182 of CAMWHN010000129.1, read as the reverse complement.
ATGAATGAGAAAAGTGTCGGGACAAATTTATCACAGGATTTTATTAACCAGTATAAAAATATTCTTGACCCAGACGGAGACGGCTATATTGACGTTGCAGGCGGTTTTCATGATGCCGGTGACCATGTAGAATTTGGTATGCCGGAAAATTATTCTGCTGCTACGTTAGGGTGGGGCTATTATGAATTTCGTGATTCTTACAAAGCTACTGGACAAGATAGCCATATTGAAACTTTATTGCGTTATTTTAATGATTATCTTATGAAATGTACGTTTTTAGACGAAAATGACAAAGTAATTGCACATTGCTATCAAGTCGGTGATGGTGATATTGACCATGCTGTTTGGCAGTCTCCAGAAGTTGACACAATGGCTCGTCCGGCATTTTTCTTGACAGCAGACAAACCACAAACAGATTATGTTGTTTCAGCGGCAGCATCTCTTGCAATTAATTATCTGAATTTTAAAGATACTGACAAAGCATATGCCGAAAAATCTCTGAAATATGCAAAAGCATTATTCCAGTTTGCCAATGATAATCCGAAAGAATTATCTGATAACAGTGATGGTCCTGGGCAGTATTATTCGTCCAGCAAGTGGGAAGATGACTATGTATGGGCAGGTGCATGGCTGTATCTCTGTACAGAAGATATTAATTATATTAATAATATCTTGCCATATGTAGATTTTTATGCGCCGTCTGGTTGGGCTTATTGCTGGAATGATGTTTGGAGTGGTGCAAATACATTGTTAGGCATTATTGATTTACAACACCCTGAATTAGATTTACAAAATATGTATCGTTCTGCACAGGGAAAAAATCAATATGATGATGCAGATTTCTGGGTAGAAATTGATAAAGCTATTACTACTTGGGAAACAAAATATTCTACGCCACAAGGTTATGCATTCATGATTAAATGGGGCAGTGCAAGATATGATACGGCTATGCAACTGGTAACATTGATTTATGATAAATATAAAAATAATGACAAACCGTCCTCGAGAAGTGACTGGGCAAAAAGCCAAATGGAATATCTTATGGGCGATAATGATATTAGTTATTTAGAAACAAACGGCACAGAACATGGAAACAGATGTTTTATTGTAGGCTTTAATGATAATTCTGTAAAATATCCACATCATAGAGCATCTTCTGGATTGACAAAATGTGAAGACCCTGCCGAACAAAGACATGTATTATATGGTGCATTAGTTGGTGGACCTGATGGAGATGATGCACATAAAGATACAACGGCAGATTATATTTATAATGAAGTTACAATTGATTATAATGCCGCCTTTGTTGGTGCGGCAGCCGGCTTATATCATTTTTATGGTAGTCCAAATGATAAAATTGATGAGAATTTTCCTCCGAAAGAAGCAAATGCCGGTGAAAATGGCGGAAGTAATAACTATTGGGTGGAAGCATTCGCTGTAGATGAATTAAAATCTGACGGTTGCGGTGTGACAAAAATTTCTTTTACTGTGAGAACAGATTCTAATAAGCCGTCAGATAAAATTGCAATCCGGTATTATTTTGATGCAAGCGAAATTCAAAATATTAGCTCTGTAGAAGCAAAAGAATTATATGACCAATCTAACATGGAAGCCGGTGAAGATGGCGCAGATGGGATTATTTCACAGCCAAAGCTTTATAAAGATAATATTTATTATGTAGAAGTTTCATGGGACGGCTATAAAATTGCAAACTCTGGGAAGAAATATCAATTTTCTATGGGTATGTATTATGGCGATAACTGGAATCCGGAAAATGATTATAGTCATAAAGATTTGCCTGTATTATCTGATAATGAAATGTTCGGCGATAATAACGAAGTCAAAACAGAATCTATTTGCGTTTATGATGATGGCAAACTAGTAGGCGGTATTGAACCAGACGGTTCAACACCTGTGCAGGATACACCTACAGAGCCTACTACAGAGCAAATTCCTGATACAAGTAATATCAATAATTCTGATTTCATGCTTGGTGACACGACCTGTGACGGCGAAATTAGCATTGCTGATGTTGTTTTTACAACCAGAGCCGTTCTTGGAAAAGATTCTCTGAATGACAAACAATATTATAATGCCGATGTTGACCAAAATGGCAAAGTAGAACCTGCTGATTCACTAAATATTATGAAATATGTTGTAGGATTAATTACGGAATTTTAATAATTAAAAAAAATAAAACATTCTGGAAATATTTTTCTGGAATGCTTTATTTTTATAATATTTTTTTGAAATTTTTAAAAAACATTTGCCTTTTTCAAAAATATATGTTATAATAAAAACAGACAGCATTTGCTGTGAGAATTATTAACGAAAAGGAGTTATATTATGCCTGTATTCCGAATTTATGTTGAAAAAAAACCGCCTTATGCGGTAGAAGCACGGTCTGTATTAAGTGATTTAAATACAGCACTAAGATTAAACTTATCCGGTGTAAGAATTTTAAATCGCTATGACGCTGACAAATTAACAGAAGAAGATTTCAGAAAAGCAATTCCAACTGTATTCTCAGAACCGGCAGTAGATGAAATTTATTCTAAATTGCCAAAATTGCAAAATGATGAAAAATTATTTGCAGTAGAATATCTCCCCGGACAATTTGACCAAAGGGCAGATAGCTGTGAACAGTGTATTCAGATTTTGACACAAAAAGAACGCTGTCGAGTGAAAAACGCTAGAATTTATATTTTATCTGGCGTTACAAAAGAATCTGATTTTGAACGTATCAAGAAATATTTAATTAATCCAGTCGAAAGCCGTGAGGCAACACTGGAAAATTATCAAACACTTGATACAAATTATGATATTCCTACAAAAGTAGAAGTTCTGGAAAGATTTATTGCATTGAATGAAGCAGGATTACATCAATTTATTAAAGAATTTGGTCTTGCTATGGATTATGATGATATTAAATTTTGTCAGGATTATTTCAGAAATACAGAACACCGTGACCCGACTATTACAGAAATTCGTATGATTGACACATACTGGAGTGACCATTGCCGTCATACAACATTCTTGACAAATATTAATAACGTAGATATTCCGACAGATTATATTAAAGAAACTTATGACCAGTATCTAAACGACAGAAAAGCCTTAGGCAGAGAAAACAAGCCATTAACTTTAATGGATTTGGCAACTATGGGCGCAAGAAAATTAAAAGCTGATGGGCTTTTACAAGACTTAGACGAGAGCGAAGAAATTAATGCTTGCTCTGTTAAGATTAAAGCCAATATTGACGGCGAAGAAGCTGACTGGATTTTAATGTTTAAAAACGAAACGCATAATCACCCAACAGAAATTGAACCATTTGGCGGTGCGGCAACTTGCTTAGGTGGTGCAATCAGAGACCCATTGTCCGGACGTTCTTATGTGTATCAAGCAATGCGTGTCACTGGTGCAGCAAATCCGTTAGTACCTGTAGAAGATACGATTGCAGGAAAATTGCCACAAAGAAAAATTACAGTAGGTGCATCAAATGGCTATAGTTCTTATGGAAATCAAATTGGACTTGCAACCGGACATGTAGCAGAAGTTTATCACCCCGGATATGTTGCAAAGCGTTTAGAAATTGGTGCTGTATTAGGTGCAGCTCCGGCTGAAAATATTCGCCGTGAAGTGCCTGTCGCAGGAGATGTAGTTATTTTATTAGGCGGAAAAACTGGTCGTGATGGTTGCGGTGGTGCAACGGGGTCTTCTAAATCTCATACAATGGAATCGTTAGAATCTTGTGGCGCAGAAGTTCAGAAAGGAAATCCGGCAGAAGAACGTAAATTACAGCGTTTATTCAGAAATCCAGAAGTAACGGCTATGATAAAGCGTTGTAATGATTTTGGTGCAGGTGGTGTATCAGTTGCAATTGGAGAATTAACAGACGGTTTAGTAATTGACTTAGGTGCAGTACCAAAAAAATATGATGGCTTAGATGGCACAGAAATTGCAATTTCAGAATCACAGGAACGTATGGCAGTTGTTGTTTCGGCTCAAGACGCTGAAAAATTCATTGCAGAAGCAGAAAAAGAAAATTTACAGGCTACTAAAGTTGCTGATGTTGTGGAAGAACCTAGATTAAAAATGATTTGGAACGGCAATGTAATTGTAGATTTGTCAAGAGAATTTTTAAATTCTAATGGCGCAGTAAAATATACAGATATTATCATAGAAGAACCAACAGAAGAAAATATCGAAACACCTAGTGATTCTCCTGAAAGTTGGTCTGAAATGATGGCAGATTTAAACGTTTGCTCTCAAAAGGGTCTTGTTGAAAAATTTGACTCTACTATTGGGGCAGGTACTGTATTAATGCCTTATGGTGGTGTATATCAAATGACACCTTCACAGGCAATGGCTTGTAAATTACCTGTTTTAAACGGCGAAACAGACACTTGTTCTTTAATGGGTTGGGGCTATAATCCGAATATTAGCACAAGAAGTCCTTATCATGGTGCAATGCTTGCGGTTGTGGAATCTATTGCAAAAGTAATTGGTGCAGGTGGTAAGCGTTCGCAATGTTGGTTGACGTTCCAAGAATATTTCGAGCGTACCCAGAATGACCCGAAACGTTGGGGCAAGCCTTTATCTGCTTTGTTAGGTGCGTATAAAGCGCAATTGGAATTAGGCTGTGGCTCTATTGGTGGTAAAGATTCTATGTCTGGTACGTTTGAAAAAATTGACGTTCCGCCAACTCTGGTATCTTTTGCTGTTTCGACTGCGAGTGCAGAAAAAGTCGTTTCTACAGAGTTTAAACAAGCTGGCGATAAAGTAATTTTATTAACACCGGCTTATGATGAAAATGGCTTGCCATATTTTAGTAGTTTGCGAAAAACTTTTGACCAGATGGAAAAAATTATTGCTGACGGTAGAGCAAAAGCTGTCTGGACACTTGGCTATGCTGGTGTTGCAGAGGGTATCGCTAAAATGTGTATGGGGAATAAACTTGGCTTTAAATTCGCAGGACAAGTTTCTTCTGATTTGTTATTTAAGCCTTGCTATGGGTCTTTTATTGTAGAATTAGACGGCGATGCATTACCAGATGAGCATGTTATCGGTCAGACACAGGAAGAATATAAAATTTATACACTGGATTATTCTGTTTCTTTGGAGTCTTTACAAAGAATCTGGGAAGGAAAATTAGAATCTGTATTCCCATGCAGAATTAAAACAAGTTCTGAAACAATTGAGATGTATCGCTTTGAAAATGAAATTACTAGTCATGCGAAAGTTTCTTATGCAAAACCTCGTGTATTAATTCCAGTTTTCCCCGGAACTAACTGCGAATATGATACAGCAAGAGCTTTTGAAAAAGCCGGTGCAATTGCGGAAACGTTTGTAGTCAGAAATTTATCTGCCTCTGCAATTGAAGAATCTGCCAGAATTGTCGCTGAAAAAATTGCAAATTCTCAAATGATTATGCTTCCGGGAGGATTCTCCGGCGGTGATGAACCTGAGGGCAGTGGCAAATTTATTACTGCATTTTTCAGAAATCCAGCTGTGAAAAATGCTGTGCATGAATTATTAAAAAATCGTGACGGTTTAATGCTTGGCATTTGTAACGGTTTTCAGGCATTAATTAAATTAGGTCTTGTGCCGTTTGGTGAAATTGTTGACATGACAGATGAATCTCCGACTTTGACATTTAATACAATTGCAAGACATCAATCTATGATGGTAAATACTAGAATTGCTTCTAATAAATCCCCATGGCTCGCAGATAGCAAAGTGAATGATATTCATGTTATCCCGATTTCACACGGTGAAGGCAGATTTGTTGCACCAGAGAGCCTTATTCAAAAATTAGCCTCTGCTGGACAAATTGCGACACAATATGTTGATTTGAATGGCAAGCCGACTATGGATATTCGCTATAATCCTAATACTTCTATGGGAGCAATTGAGGGCATTACTTCTCCTGATGGCAGAATACTTGGCAAAATGGGGCACAGCGAACGAAAAGGAACAAATATTTGCAAAAATGTTACTGGTGAAAAAGACCAACATATTTTTGAGAATGGTGTAAAATATTTCCTTTAATATAAATAATATAAAATTTAGGCAAAGCGACTGGCTCATAGCTTAGTCGCTTTTGCATAAATATATTTTAAAATATTTTTTATAGGAGGTTTGCCATGAAAAATAAATCTATAGTTTTAAAAAGTTTGGCA
>CAMWHN010000128.1 GCA_947174085.1 uncultured Ruminococcus sp. | reverse complement strand
ATATTATATTATAAAAACTCATACAGAAAGAGGGAATTTCCATAAAAAAGCAAAAATTAACCAATTTACTTCTCTTTATAGTCGGTACAGAACTTGTTGGCGCATTATCTGGAATTATTTCAGGAAAAAATTTTAAAACTTTTTATCAGTCACTAAATCAGCCACCATTTGCACCACCAGAATGGCTTTTTCCTGTTGCATGGGGGATTTTATATGCAATCATGGGCATATCCGCATATTTAATTTATCAAACAAAACATACTAACAAAACAATAGCTTTTAAAATTTATTTGCTACAATTATTTGTAAATTTTCTCTGGAGTCCTGTATTTTTCCGATTTAAATCTCTCACCGGCGCAACGATAATAATTTCTATACTTCTTATACTAATTATCATCATGTTAATCAGTTTCTGGAAAATCAATAAAAAAGCTTCATTGCTTAATTTACCTTATCTTCTATGGACTACCTTTGCGACTTATCTTACAATTGGAATTTTAGTTTTAAATTAATTAATCATTTATCCTGTTGATACTATTTTAAATTTTAAAAAAATAGTATCAACATTTTTTTATATTAATTTTTTTATCTGAAACTGCTTTTTTTGGGCTGATAACATGCTAAAAACTGCAACAATTGTAGTACCAATATTTCCCACTGCTATGAGTGCTATATTTTCATAATAAGTACGCATATTGTCCGCAAGCTGTGTAATTTCTTTGCAATATAAAAAAGAAGATACTAAACCTAAATTTAATGCTTGGTTAATAGAAACAGCCATATCAAGCCTGAAAACAAAATAACTCAAAATAACAGAAATTAAAATACAAATGCAAGCACTGATTTTAGAAAATTTAATGCCTTTATATTTATAACCATATACAACACCTACGCCCATAAACGCATAGCCCAGACTAGTAACATAACCAGCCCTTGCTATCAAAAATATGAACACAGAAGCAATAATTCCACCAATACATGCGCCTATCATGCCTAACAGATAATTTTCTTTTTTAGAAGAAAATGCTATTTTTTCTTCTTCGAGTGAATATTGTATTTTTTCTGCCAATGCATTTGTCAAGAAAACATATTCACCTTTTACGCTATAAATTTCTGTTATGCCTGTATTTCCCTGCTCATCACAGTTAAAAAATGCGTATGTTGCAAGTGTTGTTGTAATATCTTGCAAAAGATTTTTAATTGCATTGATTTGATATTTATTACTTTTCCCGATTGGTATGTGTATGTTCGCTCTATAATTTCCGGTCTGCATGTTATATTGTCTCGGCAAATTTAAAACGGTTTGTAGTGATATTGCATTCTGGCAATTTACGCAAAATGAAATGATAATATATTGCTTTCTATCAGAAATACCACTGCCTTTTAGAAAAAACAGATATTCTTGATATATTCCATAAGCAATACAGGATTTATTTATAAAATTCAGATTCAAATCATTGGCTATATTGCTTAAAATTTTCTTATTAGAAGCCATAATTTTCACCTTGCTTTTTTGAGTTATTTCTCAAATTCCTTTGCAACATCTTCTAATAATTCTGTAATTTTCAAATGTTGTGGGCAAATTTCTTCACATTGTCCGCATTTAATGCAGTCTGATGCTTTACCGTTCTCATGTGTCAGAATATCATAATAATAATCTTGATTCCAACTATGAAACTTAGTTTTTAAATTATAGCAAGAAAAAACATCTGGAATGCGAATCTTCATAGGACAGCCGTCTGTACAGTAATGACAGGCAGTACATGGAATCATATTCATAGAACGGAAAATCTGACAAACTTTTTGTACGGCTTCCATTTCAGTTGCATTCAAAGGCTGAAAATCTTTCATAAAGCTAATATTGTCTTGTACTTGACTGATATTACTCATACCGGATAACACAACACAAATATTTTTGAAACTTCCTGCAAATCGTAGCGCATAACTTGCATTGCTTTTATTCGCATGTAAATTATCAAATATTTTCTGTGCATTTTCTGGAAGATGCACAAGACTGCCACCTTTGACAGGTTCCATAACAATCACAGGTTTATTAAATTTTTCACAGACTTCATAGACTTTGCGACCTTCTACAGAAGCGTCATCATAGTCTACATAATTAAACTGAATTTGTACAACTTCAATTTCTGGATAGTCTGTTAAAATTCGCTCCAGAACATCAGCTTTATCATGAAATGAAATTCCAAAATGCTTAATTTTTCCCTCTGCTTTTAATTCCAAACTTGTTTCATAAGCTTTACAACAGCGATATTTTTCATAGATTTTTCTATCCTGCGCATGCATTAAGTAAAAATCAAAATATGTTACTCCACAGGCTTTTAATTGTTCCTCAAATAACGGACGAATTTCTTCTTGACTTTCAAAACAATGTGTAGACAGCTTATTTGTCAATACAAATTGTTCTCTTGCATAACGTTCGCTAATAGCCTCACGGATAGCAATTTCACTCATGCCCTCATGATAGATATGCGCCGTGTCAAAATAATTGAATCCGTTTTTGATAAATAAATCAACCATTTGTTTTGTCTGTTCCATGTCTATACTATCAGCATTCATTGGCAATCGCATAAAGCCAAAACCAAAATTTTTTTCAATTTCTTTAAAAAATTTATTACTCATAAAATAACTGCCTCCTTTTTGGCTATTATAACATATATTTTTCTACAAGTCAAGTTTGATTTCTACTTTTTTAAAAAAGCAGAGATAAAAATTGTTATTGAATTATAAAATTTTATTTTAATAACTCTGAAATCACAGCATTAGAAACAGCAAAACCCTTTGGTGTAAGGGCGATATTGCCATTTAATTTTCTTGTAAGATAATCTGCTTGTACCAGCAAAGGAATTTTTAATTTTGCTTGATAATTAAGCATATTCTCCGGAACGCCATTTGTGGTACGCAAACCAAGCATTATTTTTTCTTCTGTGTCGCAAGCCGTTTCAGAAATTATTTTAATTTCTTGCTTGGGAGAATTACAAAATTTTTGAATATCTTTCGGAACAAAAAATCTTCTGCCTTGATAACAGGAATGCGCTCCTGCACCAATGCCCAGATATGGCTCACAGTGCCAGTATTTTAAATTATGCTGACTTTCAAAACCGGATTTCGCAAAGCTGGAAATTTCATATTGCTGAAATCCGGCGGATTCTAATACACGAATTGTTTGTAAATATAAATCTGCTGATATATCATCATCAGGTAAATTGGCTAATAAAATTTCATCTTTTGCCAGAGCCGTCTGTTCTTCAATCTGCAATAAATAAGCAGAACAATGCGTAATTGGCAAGCTAATTAAGTTACTTAGCGATTCGGCAAGTAAATTTTTATCTTGATACGGCGTTGCAAGTATCAAATCACAGGAAATATTTATAAATCCTTGTTCATAAGCTGTTAGAACTGTTCTGAAATTATCTTGCACAGAATGCGTTCTGGTGAGTAATTTTAATTGCTTATCTGAAAAGCTTTGTGTTCCGATAGAAAGCCGATTCACACCGGATACACGCAAATCATGTAAATAATTTTTGCGATTCCCTGACGGATTATATTCAAGCGTAATTTCAGGATTTTCAGAAAGTATAAAATACTTTGCACAGACGTTTAAAATTCTAGTAATTTGTTCTATGGATAATAATGACGGTGTTCCTCCGCCAAAATAAATAGTATTGATTTTAATTTTATTTTCTAAGGCATAATATTTTATATTTCTGATAATCGCTTGTACATAATTTTCAACAAGCTGTTTCTGATAAGGTACGGAAAAGAAATCACAATAATTGCATTTTTTTGCACAAAACGGCACATGAATATAAATTCCAGTCATAAATTTATTTCATGACTCGAATTGGCTGAACAAGCTTGCCAAAAAACATTCTGAACAAAAAGCTTAGCACAAATCTAGCAATAATAATAATCAAAATTAATAAACTGCTTTGCATTTTTACAGAGTTATCTGCTTTAAAATAAATTATCAAAATTGCAATGAACATGATTGCAGTAATCATGCAATCAAAATAAATAGATGCCATGCCATTACAGCATTTTCTGCCACAATTTGGACAAGGCTTGCCAACACTTTTCATAGAACCAGCAAGGGCCTTTTGTAACGGCGTAAATGTTTTTTCATTACAATGCGGACAAGTATATTTCATAATTATTAACCTCTTTCGTTATTTTTATATCAATTCAATGCTTTTTTCTTACTGGGTGTCGAGAGTGGCGCAAATCAATTATCATTTGTATTGCTACTGTAGATAATGTAATCTTCATGAAAATAACTGTTTGCCATTTTATCATCATGCTAATCAAAAAAAGCAACAAACACACACTTGTTATCATTCCAAAAATAATTGCAATTCTGTTACACAATCCACTTGCAAACATTTTTTTTAATATCACAATTCTATTTTTTAATTTATGACATTGTTTATATCGTCTTTTTGAAAGTGTTTCATAGGTAAAAAAATAATATTCCCTATCAACACACATTAACCATATAAGAAATCCCACAAAAAATAAAATTTTACAGTTTTGCAGTGAAAAATCTTCTGAAGTCCAAATAGAAACGATTGACATGATAAGACATATAAAAACAATAATATCGCTGATAATATCATGAATTGATTTCATAATTTTTAATCATCTAATTTTAGAACACTCATAAAAGCTTCTTGAGGGACTTCTACTGTTCCCAACTGACGCATACGTTTTTTACCTTCTTTTTGTTTTTCAAGCAGTTTTTTCTTACGGGTAATATCACCGCCATAGCATTTGGCAAGTACATCTTTACGCATAGCCTTAACAGTTTCACGAGCGATAATTTTACCGCCAATACATGCCTGTATTGGCACTTCAAATAATTGCCTTGGAATATTTTCTTTTAGTTTTTCCGCAATTTTTCTGCCTCTTGCATAAGCCTTATCTGCATGAACAATAAAACTCAATGCGTCAACAATATCGCCGTTTAGCATAATATCCAATTTTACTAATTTTGACGGCACATAGCCCATTAATTCATAATCAAAAGACGCATATCCTCTTGTTCTGGATTTCAGCGCATCAAAAAAATCATAGACAATTTCATTCAAAGGCAATTCATATTTGAGTGTGACACGAGTATCATCTAAATATTGCATATCTTTGAAAATACCTCGTCTGTCTTGACATAATTCCATGACATTGCCAACAAATTCAGACGGTACAAGAATATCCGCTTTTACCATAGGTTCTTCTGCTGAAGCTAATATCGACGGTTCAGGATAATTTGTCGGATTGTCAATATACTGTACAGTACCATCTGTTAAAATTACTTTATAAATAACAGACGGAGCTGTTGTAATTAAATCAAGATTATATTCACGCTCTAAACGCTCTTGAATAATTTCCATATGCAATAAGCCTAAGAATCCGCACCGAAATCCAAAGCCTAATGCAACAGAAGTTTCCGGTTCAAAGCTTAAAGCAGCGTCATTAAGTTGTAATTTCTCCAAAGCGTCACGCAAATCACCGTATTTTGCACCATCAGCCGGATAAATACCAGAGAATACCATTGGATTTACTTTGCGATAGCCAGCTAAAGCTTCTTCACAAGGACGATTAGCAAGAGTTACTGTATCACCAACTTGTGTATCACCAATACTTTTAATAGATGCCGCAATATAGCCAACTTCTCCGGCTGTAAGAACACCTGTATTCACAAGTTGGTCGGGTGTCATATAACCTGTTTCGGTTACAGTAAATTCTGAACCAGTTGCTATTAAATGAATCACATCACCAATTTTTACAGTACCGTCTTTGACACGGACATAAATAATAACACCCTTATAAGAATCATAATAGCTATCAAAAATTAATGCTTTTAACGGCGCATTAGAATCCCCCTTTGGCGCAGGAATATCTGTCACAATACGTTCTAACACTTCTTCTACATTAGTGCCTAATTTTGCTGAAATTCTAGGAGCGTCCATCGCCGGAATGCCAATCACATCTTCTACTTCTTGGCATACTTTTTCAGGCTGTGCAGACGGCAAATCAATTTTATTCACAACTGGGACAACTTCCAAATCATGTTCAATTGCAAGATAAGTATTAGCTAGTGTCTGCGCTTCAATGCCCTGTGATGCGTCTACGATTAAAATTGCACCCTCACATGCTACTAGAGAACGTGACACTTCATAATTAAAATCTACATGCCCAGGAGTGTCAATTAAATTAAATATATAATCCTCGCCGTTATTTGCTTTATAATTCAAGCGTACAGCTCTTGCCTTAATAGTAATCCCTCGTTCACGTTCTAAGTCCATATTATCGAGAATTTGTTGCTCCATATCACGCTGTGCAACAGTCTGTGTTTTTTCAAGTATTCTGTCCGCAAGCGTGGATTTTCCATGGTCAATATGAGCAATAATGCAGAAATTTCTAATATTTTCAGATTTCAATTTCATTCCTCCATAAAATTTAATATAATTTATTATAGCATAGTTTTCTGAAAATGTAAAGTATTTTTG
>CAMWHN010000127.1 GCA_947174085.1 uncultured Ruminococcus sp. | reverse complement strand
ATAGATAAACAATAAAAAAACAGGTGCAAGTTTAATATTTTTAGCACCAAAATTCATAAAGGAGGATTCTTGCAATGCAACTTTTTTTGTATCGTGATACCAAAGATGGAATTATCCATGCATCTGGTAACCAAAAATCAACTGGTTGCAGAACAAAACTGAAAAATGCCACAAATTTATCATCAGCTGGAGTGGAAGATTTTTCAGATTTAATGGCATTCTTAGACAAAGTAAATTGTCAAAAATGTCAAGACTATTTCACGCCTAAAATTCTAAAAGCAGATGTTAAGGCAATGAAACAAAAATTAAAAGCAGAGAAAAAGGGAACAATTGACTATCAAAATAGTCAAAATACAGGAAGTTCGTCTAAAGAATCAGAACGTCCAAGACAGCCAATTCAGCCAGTATCTCCACCACCGTCCCCAACACCAATACAGCCAGTTGCACCGCCTGAACCTGTTGCACCACCAGAGCCGGAAGTTAAGCCAGAGCCTGCGCCAGTCGCACCTGATTTAGATGATTCTGTTTTGCCACAATATGAAGAATGGGTACCACCGTCTAAAAAACAGGCACAAGCACCAACGCCAGCTCCGGCATCTAATATAATGGGCATAGATGACGAACTTTCAAAATTTATGTTAGGCAAACAAGAAGACCCAACAGCAGTGGCATTTGCTTCAGATAATAGTAAAAATCCAAATGTGCTTGCAGAACAACAAGAAGCAGAGAAAACATCTAATATCATGGACGATATGCTTGCACAGTTTGCGATTCCTAATGCAAATGCTCCAAAATCAGAACCAAATCCTGTACAAACTACAAATACAACAGACAATACACTTTCACAATTTGCGATTCCAAATGCCAATGTGCCAGAAACAACACAAGAACCTGTATCTAATCCAATTGCCGGAATTGACGAAATTTTAGCCGAATTTGGTCAGAAACGCTCTGAAAAAGAAGAAGAAACACTGGACGAATTATTTGCAAAATTCAGAGAAGAAAAAGAACTCGAAGAACAAAAACAAAATATACAACCTGTTGCAGAAACACAAGCCTTTGCAGATTTGGGCAATTTAGAAGTACCACAATTACATGCACAAGCAAAACCTGTTACGCAGACAGCTCCAGAAACACCAGCCCTTGCAGATTTAGGCAATTTAGAAGTACCGCAATTAAATGCACAAGCAAAACCTGTTACGCAGACAGCTCCAGAAACACCAGTCCTTGCAGATTTAGGCATTTCACAAGCTACTGCAAAGCCTACACCTGTTGTAAATAAATCCTCTGCTTTAATAGACGAACTGGACGGAATTGCAATGGCTCCTAAAACAGAAAACAAAGAAGACGAAGAAGATGAATATATGTCAAGAGTTGTCAATACACGTCTGGAAGATTATGACGATGACGATGATGATGACGATTATGACGATGATGATTATTATGATGATGACGATGACGAAGAATATCACGGTTCAAGTTATGCACCTTCTGATGATGATGACGATGATATTGAAGACAGCGAAGAATATGAATCACAAGAAACTATGAAAATATCTAAAAAAGAAAATCAACTTTCTGTGGAAGATATTCGTGCGGCAACGGCTGCAATGAATGCTGCTGCTGGAAATCTTCAGGCTGCGACTGCCGCTATGAATGCCGCTGCAAAGGCTTCTACACCTGTACCAGAATTTGGCTTGCCGAATTTATCAAATTTCGATAATCTAGGAATCTCAAATGTTCCAGAATTAGATATTCCTAATGTTCCAGATTTAGGCATTCCAAACGTTCCGGAGCTTAATATTCCAAGTGTGCCAAATTTATCTGATATGCCGGATATTCCGACTATGTCATCTAATCCGTTTGAAGCTGATGCTAATGCAGATATTCCGGAAGTACCTACTCTTGCAGAAGTACCTACACTTTCTAATGATGATATGAATTTATCAGCTCCGCCTATGGGTTCTATGCCTTATCAGCCTGTTTATCAACAGCCAGTTTACCCACAACAACCTGTTTATACTCCGCCTGTTTATCCGCAACCGCCACAATACATACAGCCACAGCAACCAGTTTATCCACAATCTGTCCCTGCACCTGCTGTGCATGCGCCACAACAGCCACAACAACCTGTTTCACAAGGTGTGCGTGTTTCTACCATTGGACAAAAAACGGTTGTGCCGGACGCTGTTCGTAATGCCATTGCTAAAACAGCCGCACAGAGCAGTGAGAATATTTTTGACCAACAGGGCAAAAAAGTCGAAGTCGCAACAGATATTACTTCTGCTTTGAATCAAATGGGTGCAGATACCAGTTATTTAAATAAGCCTAAACAAGAAGAAAATGAACCGGTTATTCAAGGCTACAAAGAATGGAGACCGAAAGAAGATAAAAAACTTGCTAATTTTAAAAAAGGACTTAATAAAAAATTTTGATTTATAAAATTTGAAATTATATAGCAATTATTCACAGAAAATTTTACTGTGAATAATTGCTTATATCAGAAAGGACAGAATCATCATGCCAGCTATGAAACGAGAAACAATTCATGCTATGATTCGCAGTCAGCTTATGAAAGACCCACAAAATGGCGTTTTATTATTGCTGAATCTCATGAAATTATTTGCCGACAGAAAAGATGATGCGGAATTTATCAAAGAACTTGCTGATATTGCGAGTGAACTTACATCTAGTACGTTGGAAGCTTCTTATCCTCAGCCAGCGTTATTTCGTCAGCCTGTAATGGTTCAACCTATGACAGAATATCCCAATATTTCAAAAATTCCTGCGCCAAATCAGAATTTCCAAGAAAAATTGCCAACGCCACCCCAAGTTGTTGCAGGAGATGTTATGTCTGCATTGAATGAACTTGGACAGGATACAGCATCTTATCAGACACAAAAAAATGAGCCTTTGATTCAAGGTTACAGAGAATGGACACCTAAGCCAAAGAAAAAATAATACACAGAAAGGTTGAAAAAATATGGCTACGTTAGAAAAAGATGAAATTATTGAATCTGTTAAAAAGCAATTAACAGGCGATTTAACAAAAGATATGTTATTTTTACAGGAACAAGTTGCTTTTTATGCAGAACAGGATAACGCAGAAATTGCCAGTGCTTTGACAGAGCTTGCAATTAGCAAAATGCCCGAAGACCAATCAGAATATTTAAATAAAATGCTTTATATTGGAGAACGTCGTTTAGATGCTGTTTATGGTGAAGCCAATAGACTTAGATTGCAAAATTTAACAGCGAAATCTTTGACTTTGACAAAGCAATTATATCAGCATATTATAGAAAATTTCAAAGAAACTGAAACAGATAGATTTTTTAGTTTTCATAATTTACTGGAATCTAATTTATATTATCAGCTTTATCACCCAACGAAAAATTTATTAAAAGCTCCATTTGATTTTATGCTGTATTTGGGACTGCATGCGTATAATCTAGTAGAAGTTCGCCGTCTTGAAGAAGCAATCCCTGTACTGAACGAAGCAATTCGATTTAATCCTGTATGTGCAGACCCGAGATTTGAACTTGCAGAAATATATAAACTCATGAAAGAACCTCAAAAATTACTAGAAACTATCAAAGAAACACTTCCGGTTTGCATGTCTGCATATGCTTTGTCAAGATGCTATACAAATATGGGCTATTACTGCACAGAAATCAAAGATTATGAAAGTGCAATTGCATTTTATTTTGAAAGCATGATTTTTCATAATCACCCTGCGATTCGTGGAGAATTACAAAATATTTCGCAACTTATGGGCAAAAAAATTGCACCTCCAACCCGTGAAGAAGTATTATCTGCTTTTGCAAAATATCATATTCCAAATGGTCCTTGTGAAGAAATTATGCATACTGTGACTAGCATGTCTAATCAGGCAGTAGAAAATCATAACTGGAAAGAAGCAGTATTTTATTTGCATGTTATCTGCGAATTGACAAACGACCCTGCGGCAAAAGAATTATTAGCCCGTTGTGAAAAACATTTACAAGAAGAACAAGAAAATAAATAAATAAATAAATAATAATAGCCGGATTTCAGATACAATCCGGCTATTATTTTAAAATTTTCAAGATTTTCTGGCATGTTCCTGCAAAATATTTCTTAATGCTGTTGCAGAGCTTGTATGTGAACGAACTATTCTAGTATCTTTAGTAGTAGCATGTAATGCCATTTTCAGCATTTTATGCGACACTGTTCCAGTAAATAATACTAGTAAATCTGGAGAACCGATTTTATTTTTTAATCCGTCATGCATTTGTGTAAATACTTTTGCACGGCATTGATAAGCTTTACAAATATCTTTATATTGTCTTGTCATGCCGTCATTTCCGCCAACGATTACAACACTCATAATATAAATCTCACTTTCTAATAAAATATTTTTACAGTTAGCAACTGCTTACTATAATCTATATTTATTATAGCTTATTAATTTTAATTTGTCAAGAGATTTATAAAAAAATATTAAAAAATAATGCCCCTGTAAAAACAGGAGCAATATTTTTAAAAAATTTTAATTATTTTTTTACATTAAAAGCATTCATCTGTGGATATACAGCAGAAGCACCTAATTCTTCTTCGATTCTCAGAAGCTGGTTATATTTTGCAACACGTTCAGAACGGCTTGGTGCGCCGGTCTTAATCTGGCAAGTATTTAAAGCAACTGCTAAATCTGCAATTGTCGTATCTGCTGTTTCACCGGAACGGTGAGAAGAAATTGCTGTGTAACCTGCTTTGTGAGCCATTTTAATAGCTTCGAGTGTTTCAGAAACAGAGCCAATTTGATTTAATTTAATCAAAATAGAGTTACCTGCGCCCTGTGCAATACCTTTAGACAATCTAGCAGTATTTGTTACAAACAAGTCATCACCTACGAGCTGAACTTTATGACCGATTTTAGCAGTCATTCTCTGCCAGCCTTCCCAGTCTTCTTCGTCCAAACCATCTTCAATAGAAATAATTGGATATTTGTCAATCAAAGATTCCCAGTGTGCAATCAATTCATCAGAAGTAAATTCTTTACCAGATTTTGGCTGTTTATAGAAGCCTTTGCCTTTTTCGCTCTTCCATTCAGAAGATGCAGCGTCCATGGCAATCATGAAATCATCACCCGGTTTATAACCAGCAGCTTCCACAGAGGCTAAAATAGTTTCAATTGTTTCTTCATCAGATGACAAATTAGGTGCAAAACCACCTTCATCACCTACAGAAGTAGCAAGACCTTTGTCTTTGAGAATTTTAGCTAATGCATGGAACACTTCTGCACACCATCTTAAAGCTTCTTTGAAAGACGGTGCGCCAACAGGCATAATCATAAATTCCTGTGTATCAACAGTGTTAGTTGCATGTGCGCCACCATTCAGGATATTCATCATTGGAACAGGTAAGCTTGTACCCTGAATGCCACCGAGGAAACGATACAATGGAATATTCAAAGCAGTAGCTGCGGCTCTTGCAGTTGCAATAGAAACAGCTAAAATTGCATTTGCACCGAGTTTAGATTTTGCTGCGCCTGTGCCATCAGCGGCAATCATTGCGGCATCAACCGCATAAATATCAGATGCATCTAAACCAACAATAGCGTCTTTGATAGCTGTATTAATATTTTCAACAGCTTTCTGAACGCCTTTGCCCAAGTATCTGGACTTGTCGCCGTCACGCAATTCGAGTGCTTCAAATTCACCAGTAGATGCGCCAGATGGTGCTGTACCTCTTGCAATTGTACCGTCTGCTAGTGTTACTTCAGCCTCAACTGTTGGATTCCCTCTGGAATCGAGAATTTCTCTGCCATACACATTTACAATTTTTAAGCTCATGGGTATTCAAATCCTTTCTTCACGGGTTAATTTTTTTAGTCCCGTATTTTTTCTGTTATTATTATAGCACAAGCAGAAATTTTTGTCAATATCATTTATGAAAATTTTACAAATTCGTTAATAACAAGTCATGATTTTTTGTATTACACATGATTTGACTTTTTAAAATTTTCATGCTATAATAAATCTTGAATTTATTTTAATTTTAAAAAATTTTTTACAAGAAAGGGCTACTATTATGACAAATTATCAGCTAGTTGAAAAATTTGAACAGTGTGATAGTCTTGACATGCCTGTCATTCAAACTGTTGCATTCGGAGATGGGAAAAAATATTTAGTCACAAAAAATAATATTCCCTATCTAATCGCAAAAGTAGACGAAATTTCAAAATATTTTGACAAAGCCTGTATTTTTGGAAAATATTTATGTATTGGCACAGGTAGTAGAGTTATTTTTGTAAATTTAGAATCACTGGGTTCTATTTCTATGCAAGTAAATTTTTATTTTGGCTATTTCTTTATTCATGAAAATATATTATATATTGCTTCTGGGACTGGTATTACTGCTGTAAGTTCTACATTACAGACAATCTGGAAAAATGAAGATCTTGCTATAGACGGTGTCATTATTCATGAAGTTTTTACTCAAGATAATCAAAAATTTCTAAGAATTAGCTGTGAAATGGATCCGCCAGATAATTGGACGGAAAAATTAGTAAATATTCAGAACGGAGAAGTATTATTA
>CAMWHN010000126.1 GCA_947174085.1 uncultured Ruminococcus sp. | reverse complement strand
CCCCACGCTCCCCCCCCCGTCGAACTTCAACCCCACCATGAGATAACACCAGAACACGACCCTCGAGCTCCAGCCTATCCTACTCCGGCACCTGACCCAACACCAGCACCAGACCCAACACCAGAACCTACAGGTACTAGTGATATTGTTTGGGGTGACGCTGATTTAGACGGCACTGTTGCAATTGGAGATGTTGTTTTTGCAACAAGAACTGTTCTTGGTAAAGATAATACTATGAAAGAACAGGGTGAAAAAAATTGCGATATTGATCAAGATGGAAAGCTTACACCAGCAGATTCTCTGTATATTATGCAGTTAGTTGTTGAACTGATTAAACAAGAAGATTGCCCGATTAAATAAAATTAATTATATAAAAAATCCTCTGCTTAAGCAGGGGATTTTTTTTAATATTATTATTTACCACGTTTTTTGGCTTCCATTTTGGCAAGCTTTTTCTTTTCTTTTGCTTGTTTCAGCATTTCGGCTTTAGATAGTGTTTGTGTTTCTTCCGGATTTGCTGTAATTCCTGTTTCATCGTCCATAAAATTCGCAAGACGATTTTTAAAAACAGAAGTTTCTGGATTTTTTGAAACTGGTTGGGGTTGTCCGTAATAACTGGAAACTGTCTGACTATGATTTGTAGGCTGATTAAGATACATGCTTTGTTGTCCTTGCGGTTGCATATAAACACTTTGTTGCCCTTGCGGTTGCATGTAAACGCTTTGCTGACCTTGTGGTTGCATGTAAACGCTTTGCTGACCCTGTGGTTGCATGTAGATGCTTTGCTGACCCTGTGGCTGATTATAATAATAAGAATTTTGTGCCGGTTGCTGATATTGTGGATAAGCCTGTTGTGGTTGATTATAATAATAAGAATTTGGCATACTTGCCTGTTGACTATAAGGCGATTGTTGTTGATATGGGGGCTGTTGATAGGGCTGTTGCTGATAAATAGACTGTTGTTGATAAGATTGTTGTTGCATCGTAGTTGGCGCAGGTGCTTGCATGGTTGGCGGAGCATAAAACGGGTTGTCTTGATTTACAGTAGCTTTATCTTCAAATTCATTTTGTTCTTGTTCTTCTGGTTCTTCCGGTGTTTCTGCGGCTTCAAAGCCAAAATCATCACCCTCTGTTGCAAAGCCTGCAAAATCATTGGCAGAAGGAAGTGGATTTTTAGAAGCTTTATTTGCTTTATTTGTTTTATTTTCTTTATTTATCATAGATTCAGGTGCTGTTACTTCTGAAACTGCTGTAAAATCTGCTTTTGCCGGAGCTGATTTTTCTTCTTGCATAATAGGCGTATCAGAAGAAAGCAATTCTGAAGCTTTTGAAAACTGATTCGGAGATACATAAATTTCTGTATCTTTGTTATCTGGACTTGTGTCACAAAGAAGTTTGATACATTCTGGACAAGGTTGATTGACTTCTTTTGTACTAAAAGAAATTGTAATTAATTTTTCTACTGTGATTTCACCGGACGCAATCATTGTCATGATGGCATTAAATTCTGGACAAGCACGCATAATTTTTCCGTCATTGATTTTTACACTGGTAATCCCAGCATAGACAGTTTGTTTATCTGTTGTTAATACACAAAGTTCGGAATCACTTCCAGAAACAAGCTGTGGTTCAATATTTTTAATATCATTCATTAATTTTATCGCCTGATTGTAAAAATCTTTGGATTCCATGAAATTAACCTGCCTTTCTTATTTTTTTATATAATATATATCATAACTGACATGATAGTCAGGCTTTTTTTATCCAAAGCCTGACTTAATTTTCATAATATCAGCAAATATATCATTATTCTTCTACGGCAATATTCGGATTTCTGCGGAGCTGATTTTTTAATCTCTGTTTTGCAAGTTTTGCCTGATGTTCTGCCTTGCGCATTTCTGCACGAGCTTTATTTTTTTCAACTTGATTTTTCAGTGATTCTGCACCTTCAATTACAAGCTGTTTATTAAATAAACATGACAAAGAAATATCATCTTGTGTACCGAAATTTGTTCTTTTTGTCAGATTTCTGATAATTACTTTGTCAAAATCAGGCATTTGCTCTAAATGACTTGCAATAATCGTATGATAATCCAAAAAATCATCTTCACTTCTGAACGAAGTAAATAAGCCATCTGTAGAAACAAATACAGCCATAGGATTATCCATAAGATAAAAACTATTAAACATATCAATTGCATTAGAATTGCACATAGATGCTGTTAAATTTGCTGGTGCAGATTCATCATCTGCAATTGGCATTTCTGCTTCACCGTCTTCGTCAAGTAATACAAGACTCCCATCACCAATTTGCATACCAAATACATAATCTTTTCCCATAACAACCGCAATCAAAGTCGTACCGTACATAGATTCCATTCTGATAGATTCATATTGGTCTTCTGTAAACGGTGCTTTTTCTTCGTCCGTTACTGGATTTTTACGAAAATGTTTAGAAACTTCACGATTCCAACGTGAAATAATTTGTTTTTCAATTTTGGTAATAATATCCCTTGGGTTTTCTTGAAAACTTTCTTCAAATTCCTCAGGGTCTCTGTAAAAATTACGCACAGTACGCAGTGTTGCCCGAACAGCAAGACGAGAACCAACATCACTTCTGAAATGCTTTTTGCTTCCGTGTCCATCAGCAACAACCGCAATAGAATAAAATTCACTTGATTGAAAATTTGAAAAATCTTGACAAACTGTCCCCTTTGCTACATGGCTCGCACCAATCACGGAATGGCAAAATCCTTCATACATAGCGTGAACCTCCCTTCTTTTTCATAGCCATTTGATTTACCACCCTGCATCAAATGGAACATTATCGTCATAGCCTTCAGATTTAATAATTTCCTGAATCTGTTGACCAAGCATTTTTTGTTTTGTTTCAAATACATCTTCCATGCCCAATTCATGACCGGAATCGTCAGAGAGTGTCATACTCTTACTGCCAATTTGCGAAGAAGTAACGGCAATGACTTTAATTAAATGTGCCAATTGTCCACCGGAATATGCATGTACAACAGTATCTTTTGTACCTGTAAATTCTGCAAGCATATCATCATCTGCTTCTTTCCCAATGCCGAGTGCAGTTTTTAAGCCATATTTATACCAAGAATTTTGTTGCAATTCTGCTAAACCTTCTTTGTAATTATCTGACGGATAACCGTCCGTCATTAAGAAAATAACAGGTGCAAAAGACAAAGACGGAGAATTTAAAAAGCTATTGCGGGACATTCTGATATTCAGCTCTTTAAATGCCGCACCCATACTTGTAACACCGTCTGCACGCAATCTAGTCCATTCAAAATCTTCAATTGAAATTGGTTCAGAATACATCCACATTACAGATGTTGAAAACGTCAACACTGCAATCTTGACATCTGTATCTGCTTCACCAACACGACGGATTTCTGGAATTAATTCTTCCATAACGGCATTTAATTCACCCATTTTTGTACCTTTCATACTTCCTGACGTGTCAATCAAGAAAAAAATAACCAAACTTTTTCTTGAAACACCAGTTGCATTTAATGGGTCATCATCATCGAAATCCATAAAATCATCGAAATCATCTAAACCGCTGTTAAATCCGTCATCGAAATCCAGACTGTTTTCCATTTCTTCACTCATTAATATATCACTGCTATTATTTAAAATAGCTTTCCCCTTTCTTAATAATCAAATTATTTTTTATAATATATCTTGCCTGACTGCCCTGCAAGATGCTATTTAAAATTAATCGCCGATTTTAGCAATAATACCATCACCGAAATTAATTTCTAAATTTTCCCATAACGGAAAGCCCTTGCCGGAGGGCGTAGAATAAAAATTACCATCAGGCATTTTTACTCGCCATGTTTTGCCGGAGCTGTTTTTTACACCTAACATGCCGGCACGGAGTTTATTTTCTACAACTTCACCAGTCACAGTTTCAAAATCATCAGAATTTTTTTCTGTTTCACATGCATAGAATTTATAGCCCAAATATAACGGCACTCTGTAATCTTTATTATTAAATGCAAGACTTGCAATATAATTTCCACATCTTGGACACATGAAGAAATTAGGATTATCTTCTGCTTTGCGGAACATTGTTGTAAAATTCGTACGTCCACAAGTACAAGAAACAATTTCCGAACGCAAACGAATAAATAATTTTTGCCATTCATTTTCAATAATGCGCTTATTCGGCTCTGAGATGCCTACTGTGAACGAGTGAATAAATGCGTCACGCACATAAGTCGGATAAATTTTCCAGAATTTAATCACATTGTCATGAATGCCTCGTACAGGACGATTAGAAGTGTCCTTCGGGTCGTAAACAAATATTGCATTCTGTCCATAATGCTTTAACTCAGAAGTTTCTGTTAAGCAAATATCTTTGACAACTTTTTCACCCTCCATGGGGTCGCCTCTGAATAACAATTTAAATAATACAACAGCAAGTGAATATTTATCTGTTTGTACATCAGGTTTTTTCAGACCTCTGACAACTTCAGGAGCCATATACCCCGGTTTACCGCCAATGCCGAAATTACTGCCGTCCGGTGCGATATTATCACAGTCACAAACTAAAATATCACCAGTTCTAATATTAATAAAAAAGCCACCGTCATTCAAGTCCTGATAGCTTTTGCCGGCTCTATGAAGCTGACGAAATGCATTGACAATATTAATTACTGCTGTTACCATTGCATACAGGCTCTTAAATTGCACAGATGTTTTAATTGCCTTGCCTGTCAATGGGTCTACGTCTAATTTGTAAGTATTTAAAATATCTACAAACGAATCATAACCCTGTGGACGTAAATCCATTAAATAGCCAAAGCCACCTGTTTCCATAGGTTTTGTGAGATATTTTGGCCATAAGAATTTATTACTTGGCGCACCATCATTAATATTATTCGCAATATTCTGACGAAATGCTTTTGGATTGCGCATTTTATCAACATCATACCATTTTAGCGCATAATCCATGTTATTAAATTCAACCAAATAAACAATACCTTGACCGCCCTGACCGAGAACTTTTTTTACTTTAGCAGCTCCGCCATATTCCATTTCGACATACTGCCCGATTTGTAGTTCAACCATTTGCGTTCATTCCTTTCTGAATTTCTAAAATATTAATAGCAGGCTTGGCATCAATACAAACCGCCTTTGCTGATAATTTCTGTTCTAATACCAACTTCCCTGCAGTATCTTTGTGCATAAGACTTGTCATAACATTTAATTGTCAAAGCTCTGCACTGTGAAAACGCATCATCTGCAATTTGTTTTACACTGTCTGGAATAAATAATTTTTTCAAACTATCACAGCCCTGAAAAGCACAACTGCCAATACTAACAATTGTATTTGGCAAATCCACGATTTCTAAATTATGACAAAATTGAAATACATTATCTGGAATTTCCGTAACACCTGTTGGAATATTTACTTTTGTTAATTTTCCGCATAAATTAAATACACCTGCACCAAGGATTCGCACACTTGCCGGAATCGTAATTGTTTTTAACCGCTTGCATTCAGAAAATGCATAATCGCCAATTGTAATCAAAGTTGATGGAAGTTCTGCATTTTTCATAAAGCCAAATCCATCAAAACAGAAACTGTCTAACGTTGTGTAACCGCTTGGAATTTTCACATTGCCTTTTAGTCTGTAACGCCCTGCATCAGACGGCTTAAAAATTTTATCTGGGTCAGTTTCTTGTGGAATTTCTTCTATAACAGGCTGTACGGCTTGTCTTGGTGAAATAGGTGCAACTTGTGGCTGTGGCGCAATTGCCGGCTGTGGCGCAATTGCTGGCTGTGCCATCATAGGTTGCCCCATTGGCTGTGGTGCGCCATAACCGCCAACAGCTTGTGGTGGTGGTGGCGGTGCGAAAGGATTCGCAAATTGTGGTTGTGCTGAAAATGCCTGTGTTGGTGCGGCAACTGCACCCTGTTCTGGCATAGTTGTTTCATAAGACCAGTCTAATAAATAAGTAAAGCATACCATGACAAATTCTACTGCGCCCTCTGACAAAAACATTTCATTCATCATGTATTCTTTGGTTTTCATGATAGAAATTTTTTGGTTGTCACCTCGTTGCATGGCGGTTAAAATACCGCTTTTCGTGACATTTTTTAATAAACGGCGTTCTTTTTCATATTCTGGAATATAGTCATTCATCAATGAAATAAACTGGTCAGGGTTTCTCAGAATTTCATTGCCGAATTGCTGAACCATGCCTTTCAGTTTTTGACTAACAGCTACTGTATTCTCAAATCCTGCTACATTGACCATAAAGTAAAATTTTGCTACTTAATTATATAAATAAAATTTATTTATATCAAGAAAATTTCACGGCAATCTAATTGCTCAGCTTGTTTTTTCTTGAGTAGCTTCTCCTTTCTTAAAAAATAACTGAAAATAATTTTTCCTGATTTTCGGTTTCTTACCACTGCATATTTATTAAAATTATAGCATGGCTTCGGCGAATTGTCAATAGATTACAGAATGATTTTCTGATTTTTTATGTTTCTTACAAAAATTCATAGCAAAAATATGACAATTCGCACCAAAAAATTTTTTTAAATAAAAATAAAGGCAAAAA
>CAMWHN010000125.1 GCA_947174085.1 uncultured Ruminococcus sp. | reverse complement strand
GGGGACATACTTTTTGTTTATAAAATATAAAAAAACTATTGACATGATATTAAAAAAAATGCTATAATATAATCAGAGAGTTAAGAATATATATAAGCATTGCTGGTATATCTTGACCCAAAATATTATTTGGCAAATTATAATTGTCGAATCAGAAAGGATGAATCATAATGGAAAAAAAGCAGTCAATCAAGAAAAAAATTGCATTCTTGTTAGCATTATGCATGGTATCCAATTTTTCAATTATAGCTGGTGCTGAGGATACGCTTTCTAATATTGATAGTGAAACTGAGAATATTGTTGGTACAGTTCTCGCCGAAGATAGCCAAAATGAAACTATCACTACACAGGAAGATATTGCTACGGAAACACCAGAAATTGGTGATGTCAGTAAAGTTGATGTTGTAATAGGATTAGCAATGTTTCTTGATAAAGTTGATTTTACAGTAACATTAACTAGTGAAAATGATTTTTCTGAAACAAATCTTGTTATACTCGGAAACGAAAACGAAACTATGGAAGAAACCGTTAGTTTCGGCAATCTTGCAGAGGGTGAATATACACTTAAAATTTCTGCAAATGGCTTTAAAACCTATGCGCAAAATATCACTGTTGAAGCACAAAAAAGATATGCTTTAACATTAACAGCAGGTTTCTGTGAAGGTTATGCCTATGAAATTGATGCGATACATAATGGTGTGCTTTTGATTGGTGATATTAACCAAGACGGCATAATTGACGAAGAAGACGAAACAATTCTTGTTAATGCAATTGATGATAATGCATTAATTGATGAATATGTTGCAAACGGTTGGACAACAGACTTGAATGGTGATGGTGACACAGATTTGGAAGATTTAATGTTCTTCTCTAAAAGTTACAAAGAAGATGGAGATACAACAGCTTCTATTGAAGAATTTATTTCACCGGATTTGATTCAAGCTGAAATACCTGATAATATTGATATTGAAGGTAGTTTTGAAGATATGCTCAATGGCAATGGTTCTGTTATTTTGACATTGGCTGACAATGAAGAAGTTTCAGAAGAAAGTCCGATTGCATTTGCACTTGATGTCGAAAGTGATGTGCCTGTTGATGGTATTTCTCTTGGATTAGGCAAAAATGTGCAGACAGCAGAATTTGATGTTGCTTATATTGACGAAAACGGCGAAGAACAAGTGATTGCTGTGCCTTACAGTGAGGGCGTTAATTTCCTGCTCAAAGAAAGCGACGTGACGGTAACAAGAGACGCAAGCGGAACGATTCAAGTAAATTTAGGTAATCAAGTTGCTGTTAAGAAAGTTTCTATTAAAATTACAGCATTAATGCAAGGCAGTAATAATCTTGTGGAGATTAGTAAAACAGAATTTGTCAACGGCATGGAGAAATTAGTCGGAACTCCGGAATTGGGCATTCCTCAGAATGTAACTGCAAAAGCCGGTAATGAAGAATTTACTCTGAATTGGAAACCGTGTAATAATATTACAGGTTATGAAATACTCATCACTGGTGGTGGAATTACGAAAACAATAGAGACATCAGCAAATTCTATACTAGTAAAAGAAGATGATGTCATTAAAAATTATGTAAATTATACTGTAAAAATTAGGTCTATTAACGGCACATGGCAGAGTGAATATTCTGAAGAAATTAACGTTATGCCAAGAGCTGTAAAAGCTCCTGATAAGCCTGATTCTGTATCTGCAAAAGGCGAGTATCAACAAATTACTGTCTCTTGGAGTGCGATAGATGATGCACAATATTATGATGTATATTATAGAATACGCTCCAGTGAAGATGATTATATCAAAGCCAATGAAGAAAGCATTACAGGCACAAAATATACAATTACTGGGTTAGAGGATCTTGTAGAATATGAAATCTATGCTGTAAGTGTGAATGAACATGGTACTAGTCCTGAATCAATTCATACTTCTGCAACAACAGTTGATTTGAATCTTGCCGACATGCCGAAATACAATCTGATTAACCGTGATGAAAATGGAAAACCTGGAACATCACATATTGTTTCCGTTACAAGATATGGCGGTGAAATGATAGACAGCGAACTTGATGATGGTTTGGAAAATACTGCATGGGGTGCTGTGGACGGCGATAAGGATTCCTATTATTCAAAGAATACATGGGACGATGGTGGGTTCAACGGTATCGGCAACAATGGTCTGACATATACTTTGGATCAGGATTATACAATGAATACCATTGGTATACTTACAACAAATAATATCGACTATACAAACGTAAGATGTTGGGATTCAGAGGGCAATTTAGTATATCAACTTAATAACCAATATGGTAATCTCACTTCGAAAAAACTCGATTCAGAGGGCAGAGCTTATTATATTCTCCAGTTCCCAGAAGCAATAACAGCTTGTAAAATTCAGATTTCTCTTGCACGTTATCTGACATCTCCTGTTACTGTTGCAGAAACATATTTCTATTATTATGATTACCTTATGGACGAAGTTATGGACTTGTATGTAGATGATTTGCATACAGTTCTGAAAGATGATGTGAATAGAAGAACAATTAAAGCTTTGCGTGATAAAGTAAATACTCCTAATGAATTTGGTGAAATGAATCCAAATGCAGAGGCTTTACTCCGTGAACTTGACACAGCAGAACAGATTCTGAATGCGGAATCACTCAGTAGTGCAGTAGAAATTCATAATGGTATCACTACCAATGATGCAGGACGTGGATTCTCTGGAATCAATGCTTGGCAACCTCTTGGTGTTTCTATTGGTACAGGAGAGGAAGTAACAATTTATGTCGGAAGTAATCAGAAGAAAACTGGTGACAGCACAAATTTACGTCTTATTGTGACACAGTATCATTCCGAATCCAGTGGTGTCACTTTAGACGGAGCTAATCTGAAAGTCGGAGCAAATACATTCAAATTATCTAAAAGTTCAATAGTTGGTGCTGAATCAGGCGGTGCTTTGTATATTCAGTATCAGGGAGCAAGTGATTCCAGTGAAAAATACTCCGTCCGTGTAACCGGCGGTTCAGAAGTTCCTTTCCTTGACTTGTATCAGGTAACTGATGAAGAAGAACGTCTGGAAAGAACAGTTGCCTATGTCAAGAAATTGGACGAATATGTTCCAACGATAGAAGCACTTCATAATGAGATTCACAAAGGTTCAGAAAACAAGAATATAGATTATGACTATGACAGCCAAAATTGTATTTTAGGTGCTTCTGATATTCTGGGTGATACCATGATGTATTCTTTGCCAGCTCAGCAGATACTTGCAGGTGCAGGAACAGGTACTGCCGAAGAACGTGCTGAAACGATTCTCAAATCCATGAAATCAATGGAAGATATGATGTATTTATTCTATCAGCATAAAGGCTTGAATAAAAACGCACAAGATGTAGTTGACCAGATTCCAAAAGGACATCTGAATATCCGTTATCAGCGTATGTTCACAGGTGCATTTATGTATGCTGCAGGGAATCATATCGGAATTGAATGGGGTTCTGTAAGCGGTATGGTAAATTCTACTGGTGTTACATTTGATGAAAATGGCAAATATATTAGCGGTAATTATTTTGGCTGGGGTATTGCGCATGAAATCGGACACGATATTAATCAGGGTTCTTATACAGTAGCAGAAATTACAAATAACTATTATTCACAGCTTTCAACTGCAAAAGACACTAACGAAAGTGTAAGACCTAGTTATAATGAAATATTCAAGAAAGTAACTTCCGGTACTAAGGGCGATTCTACAAATCTCGCAACACAACTTGGAATTTATTGGCAGTTGCATTTGGCTTATGACAAGGGCTTGAATTATAAAACTTATGATAACTATGAGGAACAGCTTGAGAATTTATTCTATGCTAGAATGGATACTTATGCAAGAACACCTAGCAAAGCTCCACAGGCAGAAGAAAATGGCGTTGCATTGACACTTGACGGCGGTACAGACCAAGTTCTTATGCGTTTGGCTTGTGCAGCAGCAGAAAAAAATATTCTGGAATATTTCACACGTTGGGGCAAAATACCAAATGCAGATACAATTGCATATGCTTCTCAGTTTGAAAAAGAAACCCGTGCAATTATGTTTGCAAATGATGATTCCCGTGTATATGCGCTGAATGGCAAAGGCAGTCAATTAGGGACAAAGAGCGATGTTTCTGCAATTGAAAATATTTCTGTTGCAATAGGTTCTCAGCCAAATGAAGTAAATTTGAATTTCACACCAGATAGCACAAAAATTTCAGATGCTGATATATTGGGCTATGAAGTCATTCGTTGCACAATTTCTGGCGGAAAAATTGAAGAAAAACCAGTTGGATTTGCACAGAGTCCTGAATTTACTGACACAGTAACAACATTGAATAATCGTACTGTATTCTATAAAGTAACGTTGATTGACCAGTATTTGAATCGTTCTGAAGTTTATGAAACAGATATGATTAAAATTGAACATGATGGCAGTGTAGATAAATCTAATTTTGCTATTATCACAAATGGCTTAGAAGCTGAAATTACTGTTGATGATGCAACAGAACAAACACCTTGCTCTGGTACTGCACATGACCCAGCAGAATTAGCAATTGATGCAAATACAAAAACTGTTTATAATCCAAAAGTAACTGATGATAATGCAGAAATTATTCTTGAATTTAATCAGGATTTAACTGTTTCAGGCTTGAAATATGTTTCTGGTGATGTAAACCCTGTCGGAGCATATCAGATTTATGTACAGAATGAAAACTATGTCGCACCAGCTCCAAGCGAAGATGGCGTAGTAGATGAAACTGACAAATGGACTCTTGTTGGTGAGGGCGAATTTAAAGGCACTGGCAGTGAAATTGTTTATTTTGCAAATGATGACGGCAAATATATCAGTACTTATGAAACAAGTGCTGTAAAACTGGTATTACCGAATCAGAACGAAAAAGAAATCACAATCGCAGAACTTGATATTCTTGCGCCAACTGGTGATAATGTTGACTTCCGCAGAACAGAAGAAGATTCTGCAACGGCTGTTATTGGTACGCTTGATAAAGATTACAAATACGGCGATAACGATACAGATGTCATTCCAGCAGGTTCTCTCTTGTTTACTGGTTCTTATAAAGGCAATCCGGCTTATAATGTTGTTTTACTGTATGATAACGATGGCAATATTGTAGGTGGTGTTGATTCTGATGATAATCTTGTTTCTCAACAGACAATTCTTGCTGATGTACCAAAGGGCAATAATATTGCAGATGTTTCTAACGGCACTTGGATTTACTGGATTGAACCGGAACAACTGGAAAATATGCAGTTACCTGAAAAAGTGCGTGTCGAATTATACAGAGTAAATAACGCTGAAACTAATGAGGGACAACGTTTAGTTAGTGACTCGCTGTTTGAAACTGTACCGGCTACACTCCCAAGTATTACTCTAAACAGTAATCAAGAATAATAGAAAGGAGTATTACAACATGAAAAAAAGAATTTTAATCAGCATGTTTGTTGCTTTGGCATTCGGTATGATTCAGCCAATGGGTGCAATGGCAACGGATATTGATAATATCGACTCCCCTGAAGATGAGGTTGTTGAAATTGTTCCGCAGGATACTGTGAAAATTACCAATTCCGGACAGGTTAGTTTAATTTCTAATCATGCAGAATTAGATAATATTAATACACTACAATTAAGTCTGCAACTTGATTCTGATATTGCAATTGCAAATGCATATTTTAATTTTGAAGAAATTAATGCCAAAGTTGCAACTTATCGCTATAAAGCAGATAGCAATCAAATAAATATTTATATCTCTGGAACAAAAAATTTATTTATAGATGATTCTGATAGTCTAGTACTGGGTACTGTCGTTGCGGAAGACGAAGACGGCTATGCAATTCCTGTTAAACTTAGCGTTGTGGAAGATTCTCTAAAATATGTCTACTTGAATCAACTTCAGGTTTATGATGTTACCACAGAAACAGAACCCGCTCCTGAAACAACTGCTATGACACAAACTACTACAACAACTGCTATGATACAAACTACTACAACAACTGCAAAAACAGAAACGACTACAACAACTGCAAAATCAGAAACAACTACAACAACTACAAAACCAGAAACAACTATAACAACTGCAAAACCGGAAACGACTACAACAACTGCAAAAACAGAAATAACTACAACCACTGCAAAACCAGAAACTTCTGCAACAACAACTACAACACAGGCTACTACAGAGCCGGTTGCTACAACAGAAGCTCCTACTAGTCATGTCGCTTCTAATGAAGAATTTTGTGAATGGGCTATCAATGACTATCAAGATAAAACCGGTGTAACTCCTGCTAATGCAGAAATTACTGAAATTTCAGATACTCAATATGAAATTACTTTAACAGATAATTCCGGAGCTGTTCTTGATAAATATAGTATTAATCCTAATACTGGTGTTGGTACAAATTCCAATAACGAAGAAATTAACTTGCCTCAGACAGGTAATAATTCCATGCGGAATCTATGTATTGCAATTGGTGCATTTGTATTCGCTGGCATAGGATTCTATGCTGTGAAAACTTCTGGTGTGATTCGCCGAAAAGAAAATAATTAATATTAATCTTAAATAAAAAGCATTGTTCTATCTGGAACAGTGCTTTTTTATTAATTAAAAAAATAGCCTGTCAGCAAATTTATAG
>CAMWHN010000124.1 GCA_947174085.1 uncultured Ruminococcus sp. | reverse complement strand
GGTAATTATATTCGGGAAAATGGCATAGCAGCACATATGAATATCACAGAGACACAGATTGAAGTTGCTTGTGAATCACAAGAAATTTATGACCATATGTCTGCTTGGGTGAAAGAACAAAAATTTAATGAAGAAAAAAATGTTGCTGTTGTTTGCACTCTGTTTGAGCCAGTTTATCCAGATGATTTAATGCCAGAAACTGAACTTCCGTCTGATTTTGATGTTGAGAAGTATAATTCAGTTGTAGGCGGACTAAATAGATATATCAAGAAAAATAATATTTCGGCATATGCTGGTGGTGATGACAATTTGCGTTTGGAACAGGTGAAAGTTGTTTGCAAAACAGAGGAAGCTTATCGGCAAATGCTAGCATTTATTGAACAAGAAAAATATAATCAAGATGATGATATTGTTATTTGCATTCTGTCTAAGCCAGTCTATTCAGATGATATTGATATCATGCCGGTAACTGAATTTCCGCCTGATTTTGATGAGGAAAAGCATAGTTCAATCATGGGAGAACTGAATGGATATATCAGAGAAAATAATATTTCTGGATATGCCTGCGGTGATACAAATTTGCGTTTGGAACAGGTGAAAGTTGTTTGCAGAACAGAGGAAGCTTATCAACAAATGCAAGCATTCATTGAAGAACAAAACTATAATCAAGATGATGATATTGTAGTTTTGGTGATGAGAAAAGAAAGTACAGAAACAGCGCACCCATTGGAAGATGATGTAACAGATATTCGTGATGTGGTTGTTGTAACTAGAGCTGTTTTAGGCAAAGAAACACTCACAGATACACAACAAGAAATTGCTGACGTGAATCATAACGGTATTGTTGACCCAATGGATTCTTTAATGATTATGAACTATGTTGTTGGATTAATTGAAGAATTTTAATTTAATTTCTGCTCTACAGATAATTCTGTGGAGCAGAAAAATTTTTTCAATTTACTAGTTGGAAAACTTGAAAATATTATATTTTTTTAATTATTACTAATAGTTACATTTTGTTTACTTGATGTTTTAATAAAATAGAAGAAAATTCCATGTATTTTACAGGAATTTTTTCAAAAAAATGCTTGACACATCTCCAAAAATATGTTATACTATAAGTCATACGGAAAGAAGTTAAGTATTTTGATTGAAAATTTGAAGGAGTTTTTGAATTTATGAAGTTAATCAAATCCGTCGCAATTTTGGCGACAGCAATTCTGGCAGTGCATTGTTTACCAGAATTTGCGAAAAATTCTTTTGTAGATGCACAAACAACAGAAAAAAATAGTTCTGAAATTGTAGACGCCATTATTACAGGTTATGAAGAAAGTGATGACCCTGGAAAATTTAGAGTAATTACTGCAAATGATACACTTTCTAATGCGAGTCCAGATGAAAGCAGTTTAGTACATAATAGCAGATTTGCTGACTGTGTCAAGCTTGATGGCATTGATGTTTCTAAATTTCAAGGCACAATTGACTGGAATGCAGTTGCATCTGATGGTGTAGATTTTGCGATTATCCGTGCTGGTTATCGTGGTTATGATGGCGGTAAGCTAGTAACAGATGTTATGTATGATGCAAACATGAAAGGTGCAATTGCTGCTGGTCTTGATGTTGGTGTTTATTTCTTTACACAGGCAATTACAGAACAAGAAGCAATTGAAGAAGCAAAGCTTGTCATTTCTAAACTAAAAGATTATAAAATTACAATGCCGGTTTATATTGACATAGAAGATATTTCTTCTACCGGACGTTTAGAACGTGCTAAATTAACAATTAAGCAACGTACTGCAATTGTAGAAGCATTTTGTAATGAAATTGAAGAAGCAGGCTATGACGCTGGTGTTTATGCAAGTAAGTCTTATTATTTAGATAAGCTTGACCCTGATTATTTGTCTCAAAGATATAAAATCTGGCTTGCGCATTATACAACAGAAACAAATTACAAGGGCGATTATCATGCATGGCAATATTCTGACAAAGGCAATGTGAAAGGCATTTCCACACCGGCAGACCGTGATGTGATGTATTCCCAAAAAGTAAAATTTTCTAAAACAGAATTAACTATTACAGAACCAAATACATCTGTTGCAATTGATTTAACTGGTGACGGTCTTCTGAGCTTTGAATCTTCTGATACAACCATTGCAACAGTAGATGCTGTGGGAAATATTTCCGGTATTTCCAACGGTACAGCGACAATTACTGCAATTTCTAGCAACGGTTCAAGAGATGCAATTCATGTAACAGTAAATCTTCCAGAAAATTCTATGTTAGCTTATGCAGGTATTGTTTTAGACCAAATCGGCGCAACAGAAAATATTAGCAATTCTGCAAATATAAAACTCGTTTCATCTGATTCTAATATTGTTGCTGTTTCAGAAGACGGCAAGATTAAAGCTGTAAATTACGGCTCAGCAGATATTACAGCGACTGACACAAATGGCAATACTGCTGTTTGTAATGTCATTGTCGCACAGCCTAATCAATTAGTTGGTGACTGTGACGGAGATGGTGCTGTCAATGCAGTAGATGCAGTTTATATTTTAAACCTTGCCGCATCATTAGGAGTAAGCACTGATATAGAAAGTTTATCAGATGCCTATTTTGCAATCTATGATTTTAACAAAGACGGCAAAATTAATTCTTTTGATGCAAGTGAAGTACTATTAAAAAGTGCATATGCAGGTGTCGGAATTAATAATTAATTAAAAATATAATTAGCTTTGTCCGGAGTAATTCCGGACAGGCTGTTAATATAAATTTATTCTGGAGATGTATCGAAGCGGTCATAACGAGAACGACTCGAAATCGTTTGGTCGGCTAATTACCGGCTCGTGGGTTCGAATCCCACCATCTCCGTTAGTTAAATAAACATAGTCATGTAAATGATATTACATGATTATGTTTTTTTATTGTTTTTTTGTGTATTACACAAGGCTTTTAAATATATTTTGTGATAGATTGACAATGTTTCTAAAACCTGTTATAATAAAATAGGAGGTAATTTTTATGAGTATTTATCAATTATTGAAAACTGAAAAACTGGCAAGACGTGGACAAGTAACAACTGTACATGGCACATTTCAAACGCCATGCTTCATGAACGTAGGAACTTCCGCAGCAATTAAGGGTGGAATTTCTTCACCTGAACTAGCTGATTTAAAATGTCAAGTAGAATTATGCAATACCTATCACTTGCATTTGCGACCGACAGATATTGTTATTAAACAAATGGGCGGTCTGCATAAATTCATGAATTGGAAAAAACCAATTTTAACAGATAGTGGTGGTTTTCAGGTATTTTCTTTGGCAAAACTGCGTAAGATTAAAGAAGAAGGTGTATATTTTCAATCGCATTTAGATGGCAGTAAATTATTTATTAGTCCTGAAGTTAGCATGCAAATTCAGTCTAATCTAGCCAGTACAATTGCAATGGCATTTGACGAATGTGTGGAAAATCCTGCACCTTATGATTATTCTGCAAAATCTTGTGAACGAACAACAAGATGGCTTACAAGATGTAAAACTGAAATGCAAAGATTAGCAAGCTTACCGGATACAATTAATCCAAAGCAATTATTATTTGGCATTAATCAGGGCTGTACGTTTGAGAACTTGCGCATAGAACATATGCAAGCAATTGCAGAGCTTAATCTTGATGGCTATGCAGTGGGAGGACTTGCCGTTGGTGAGCCTACAGAAGAAATGTATAGAATCTTAGATGCTGTTGTGCCGTATATGCCAGAACAAAAGCCCAGATATTTAATGGGGGTTGGAACACCGTCAAATATTATTGAAGCTGTTGCACGAGGAATTGACATGTTTGATTGTGTCATGCCAACTAGAAATGCAAGACATGGAACTATTTTTACATGGTCTGGTATTCGTCATATGAAAAATTTCACTTATCAGATAGACCCTAGACCAATGGACGAAGAATGCGATTGTCCGGCATGTCGGAATTTTTCGAGAGCCTATGTCAGACATTTGTTTAAAGCAAATGAAATGCTTGCCGGACGTTTGACTGTAATTCATAATTTGTATTTTTATAATACACTGACTGAAAAAATTCGTGAAGCTTTGGATAATGGCGAATTTGCAAAATTCAGAGCAAAATATTCAGAATTATTAGCAAAAAAAGCACCAGAAGATTAAATTTTAAAATTTTTTATTTTTTTAAGAACATGAGGGGTTTTGATGAATTTTCTGGAATTATTGCTAACAGCAATTGGTGTTTCTATGGACGCATTTGCAGTATCTGTCACAGATGGGTTATGCTGTAAAAATCTGCAAAAAAAACAATCTCTTGCAATTGGGCTATGTTTTGGCTTTCTACAAGGTCTGATGCCAGTTATTGGCTTTTTCTTAGGGCAGACATTTGCAAGTTATATTACAGCTGTAGACCATTATGTTGCATTATTACTATTAGGCTACATCGGCGGAAAAATGATTTTTGATGCGATTGCAGACGCAAAACAAGATAACTCAGAATTATATGATTTAAATTTTAAAATATTATTCATGCAGGGCATTGCAACAAGTATTGACGCATTGGCAATTGGTGTTAGTTTTTCAGCATTGGCAAATATTAAAATTTTTCCTGCTGCAATAGAAATTATGCTAATTACTTGTATAGTTTCTATCATAGGTGTTTGTTTTGGTAAGCATTTGGGAAAAAAATTCGGCAGTTGTGCATTATTTACTGGAGGATTGATTTTAATATCTCTGGGTATTAAAATTTTCTTGGAACACATGTTTTTTTAAATTAAAAAAATTTTGCTCACATAAAAATCACTCTTAGATTTACTAACAAGTAGAAAATCTAAGAGTGATTATTTTTTTATAAACTAGCTTTTAAAGCTGTTCTGATTTTAGCAAATTATTTACTAAGAATCACAATTGCATTTTGGCTGTGTATCACATGTATCACGATTATCATTTAGCATAATCGGTGAAAATTCTTCTGTTGGGAATCGCATTTTGTCAAATACAGCACAAGGTGTTTCTGTATCTATATTACAACACTCTTTTGAAGGAATTGTATAATCATATGTTGGTACCATAATAGTTACAGGTCTTGTGAGTTCAATCACAGAGAACAAGCCTAATGTCATAATTACAGTGCGCATTGTCGGCGGAAAATTGTCATTTCCTTGACACGGTTCACACTGACGGCATACTGTACCGATTTTAGTTTCTAGTGCCAAAGGTGATACCACTTGCACATTTGCTGTTGGCAAATTCACAACTTCACAACAGGCATCTGTTTTGCCGACAATATTGCCATTGCTATAAAACGTCTGTGTATTAGATTCACTGCCATATAAAATACTGCTCTTGCTTGCATAAACTGTTCCTTCCAGAATTTTTGGTTTTTCACAAGCATGGGTATAGGCAAGTAATTCTACACGAAATGTAAAAGTTAAATCAATGTTATAAAACCCTCTATTGAATGGTACAGGCTCAATTCTCATGCAGACATCTGCCACACGAACACACTTGCTTTTTACAAGCTGTACATTGCAGGGTAATTCGCCACTGTCCAAAATTACTGGTACATTGGCAATACATTCCCTGTCGCTACAGCTGTCAAAGACACGGTTTACCTTAATTGGCACAGCATCTCGAATACAGGGACGGCGGTCAAATTCGTCCGCCATAGATGTATCAAAACTCATAATAGCCCTCCTGTTATTTATACTAGGGAGAAGCTCCCCTATAGTATATCCTATTCAGGAAAGCTGAATTTTGTGACTAAAATTTCAAGAAACTGTTTAAATATTCTCGCCGTAAATTTGCTTAAAAAAACAGCTGTATGCACCAGTATGACAAGCATTGCCTGTTTGTTCTATATTTATTAAAAGCGTATCATCATCACAATCAGCAAAAATAGAAATTACTTTTTGCAAATGCCCACTCGTTGCGCCTTTGTTCCAGAGTTCCTGTCTTGACCTGCTCCAATACCAAGTATAGCCAGTTTCCAAAGTTTTTTGTAAACTTTCTTTGTTCATATAAGCAAGCATTAATACTTGTTTTGTGTGAACATCTACAGCAATTGCCGGAATTAAATCACTTTTGACAAAATACTTGTCAATATCTTGCAAATTCATAATTATTATCTCCTTAGGTATTTATAGCTTAATTCAATTCTGCACGAGAAAACAAATCTGCAATTAAATCTAAATCGTTACAAGCTTCTCTGAACGTCAATGCAAAATCAGCTAATGCATTGCCATCTTCTGAATACACAATAAATGTATCTGCTTCAGAATCAAATTCAAAGCTATCATCATCTCCCTCATAAATTTCAGCTAAGAAAATTTCAACTAAAGCTTCCCAATCATAGCCATTGCCAAGAAAGCCCTCATCTGCTCTTTTCTGGAATATCTCTGTAAGATAGCCGTTTCTGATTTCCAAGTAAAATGTATATTGTCCATTATTAGAATCCCATTGAAAAGGTTCAATTTTTCTCTTGAACTCCTCACTTGTATAATCCATCATGAATTTCTTTCCTTTCTTGAATTTTTTTAATATTATAACATATTATTTCCTATTTGTCAAGACAAAGATTTTATATGCAATCAGTTTTTCAGAAAAATAATTTAACTAATATAATATATTTTTTATCAAATAAAGAGTCATTTTCAAGTATTTTTTAATAATATTCTTCATTAAAATACTCA
>CAMWHN010000123.1 GCA_947174085.1 uncultured Ruminococcus sp. | reverse complement strand
GTAATTATGTATATCTTTGTGACATGAAAGAAAATTATTCTCGCTGGTCTAAAAGCGCAGTAGATTTTTTCAATCTGCCGTCTGAATATATGGAAAATGCCGGTAGTATCTGGGAAGAATATATTCACCTTGAAGACCGTGAAAATTATCATAAAAGTATTGAGACTATTTTTTCAGGACAAGCAACGGGACATGATATGCAATATAGAGCTTTGGCTCGTGATGGAACATATATTGCATGTACTTGCCGTGGAGTTGTAATTCGTGATGAAGACGGCAATCCGGAATATTTCGGGGGCGCAATTAAAAATCATGGATTATTAAGCTATATTGACACGCTCACAGGTCTAAGAAGTTTATATGGTTTTTTTGATGATTTAAAAACAATATTCTGGAAACATGATACTAGTGTAGTATTATTAGTCGGCACAACTGGTTTGTCTAATATTAATGATATTTATGGCTATAGTTTCGGCAATAGCATTTTACAAAAGCTTAGTATGTTATTAAAAGAAACATTTACAAATTATGGTTGTGTGTATCGCATGGACGGCACAAAATTTGCAGTAATTATACATCAGCTTTCACCAGAATTAACAAGCAATTTATATAAAAAATTAAAAAATCAAGTTGCTCATGATTTTTATGTTCAGAAAGAACATATTAGTTTGTCACTCAATGCCGGTATTGTCAAGATTGATAATTTTAATATTAGTAACGAAACTGTGTATTCTTGCTTGAAATATGCCTATTATGAATCAAAAAGCCGGCGTTTAGGTGAACCAGTCATATATGCTGATGCACTTACAGACGATAATCGTCTGGCGATTGAAAAATTAAATGTTATCAGAAACAGTGTATCTGAAAATTGCAAAGGCTTTTATTTATGTTACCAGCCCATTATGGACGCTAACACGGAACAATTAAAAGGCATGGAGGCTTTAATTCGTTGGAAAAATGAGCTATATGGCACAATTTCACCTGTACAATTTATTCCGGTTCTGGAGCAAGACCCATTATTTCCGGAATTAGGCAAATGGATTTTACAGCATGCTATGCAAGATGGAAAATTAATTCTTAAAAAATATCCTAATTTTATTATGAATGTCAATTTATCTTATGCCCAGTTAGAACAAAATAATTTTGCAGACACTGTATTAGAATTATTACAGCAAACAAATTTTCCGGCAAAAAATCTTTGTTTAGAAATTACAGAACGTTGCCGTTTGCTAGATATTAATTTATTAAAAACCATATGTGGAAAATTTCGTAATTATGGCATTCGGGTTGCATTAGATGATTTTGGCACTGGTTTTTCATCTTTGGGAATTTTACGGGAATTGCCTGTTGATACGATTAAAATTGACAGAGAATATGTCAAAAATGTAGAAAATAATACACCTGACCAGCACACTGTAAAATTTATTTCCAATCTTGCAGATGCCTATTCTGCGGAGCTTTGCATTGAGGGTGTCGAAACAGAACAAATGCGTAATTTTTTATTACGTTATGGCGCAAGCAGTTTGCAAGGCTATTTTTATTCACAGCCGATTACAATGGAACAGTTTATGAAAAAATATTTTTCTGAACAATAGCAAGAACAAGAAAAAAATTTTACATAATTTTTAATATTCCCCTGCATAAGCAGGGGATTTTTTGTTATTTTTATGATTTTTTATCATATCGCTTGACAAATTTACATAAATATGCTATAATGCTGAAAGCAATCAAAATTGAAAATGATTTTCATTTTCTAAATTCAAATGGGGGGTTATTTTTAAATTATGAAAAAATTTATGTCTGTTCTTGCATTAAGTGCGTTATTATTAAATTTAACTGGTTGCCATGTCACACAGGCGAATCAGACTAGTAATCCGGATAAATTAACGATAGTTTGTACAGCATTTCCAGAATATGACTGGACAAAAGAATTATTAGGCTCTCATGTAGAAGATGTTAATTTAATTTATTTGCTAAATAATGGCATGGATTTGCATAATTATCAGCCTAGCGCAAAAGATATGATTACAATTTCAAATTGTGATGTATTTATTTATACAAGCAATGGGTCTGAAAATTGGGTAAATGATGCGCTAAGAGAAGTAACTAATTCTGATATGCAAGTGATTAATCTTATGGATATTGTATCTGTCAAAGAAGAAGAAATAAAAGAAGGTATGCAACCGGAAGAAAAGGAAGAAACAGAACCAGAATATGATGAACATGTCTGGCTGTCTGTCAGGAATGCAGAAATGATTTGTAATGCTATTAATCATATTTTGTGTGAAATAGATTCTGAACATGCACAGGATTA
Organism: uncultured Ruminococcus sp.; assembly: GCA_947174085.1. Classification (GTDB taxonomy): domain Bacteria; phylum Bacillota; class Clostridia; order Oscillospirales; family Ruminococcaceae; genus UBA3855. Next base: position 4,451 of record CAMWHN010000123.1, on the reverse strand, counting down.
TCAAGCAAATTTGGCAATTTATCAAGAAAAATTAGATAATTTAGATAAAAATTTTGCCCAGATGACAGAACAAAGTTCTGTTAAAACTATGATATTTGCAGACAGATTTCCGTTCCGATATTTTGCTGATGATTATAGCTTAGATTATTATGCTGTGTTTACAGGCTGTTCGGCTGAAACAGAGGCAAGCTTTGAAACAATTTTATTTTTAGCACAAAAAATAGATGCATTACATGCAGATAATATTTTTAAAATTGAAAATTCCAGTGATGATTTAGCAGAATCTATTATTGCAAGTACGAGTGAAAAAAATCAGAATATTATAAATTTAAATTCTATGCAGTCTATAAATACAGAAGATATTTCTAACGGCGCAAGTTATTTGTCTATCATGCAGGAAAATTTAAATTTATTACAAGAGGGTTTAAACTAACATGGCAATGCAATTACAATGTAAAAATTTAGTATTAGGTTATGAAAAAAATATTATTTTACAAGATTTAAATTTTACAGTCAGCAATGGCGATTATTTATTTATTTTAGGCGAAAACGGTTCAGGAAAAAGTACACTCATGAAAGCTTTGCTTGGGCTAAATGCTCAAATCAGTGGGGAAATTAATTTCTGTGGAGATACGAATAAAAATCAAATTGGCTATCTTCCACAGCAGACAATTACACAAAAAGATTTTCCTGCGTCTGTTCGTGAGATTGTACAATCAGGTTGTATGAATCGCTGTGGATTAAGACCGTTTTATAATAAACAAGAAAAACAGCTTGCTTTGGATATGATGGAAAAATTAGAAATTACACATTTAGCCAAACGCTGTTACAGAGAGCTATCCGGCGGTCAGCAACAAAGAGTGTTATTAGCAAGAGCATTATGTTCAGCACGAAAAATGCTATTGCTAGATGAACCCGTCACAGCACTTGATGCAAAAGCTACCCATGAAATGTATGAATTAATTGCAAATTTGAATAAAAAAGATAATATGACAATTATTATGATTTCGCATGATATACAAGCTTCTGTAAAATATGCTTCTCATATTCTGCATATTGGTGGAAAGCAATTATTTTACGGTTCTAAAATAGATTATATGAATAGCAAAGTTGGACAAGCATATTTTTCTAGTTCAGGAGGTGACATATATGGCTGAATTATGGCAAACGCTAATTTATTATTTTCAATTTCCGTTAGTGCAGTATGCTTTAATCGTAAGTTTATTAATTGCATTATGTTCGTCATTACTAGGCGTGACATTAGTTTTAAAACGATTTTCTTTTATTGGTGACGGATTATCTCATGTAGCATTTGGTGCAATGGCTGTATCAGCTTCTTTGCATACAGTAATTACTATCGAAAATGATATGATACTAGTTTTGCCGATTACGGTACTTTCTGCAATTTTTTTGCTAAGAACTAGTCAGAATGCCAAAATTAAAGGCGATGCTTTAATAGCTATGATTTCTGTAGGAGCTTTGGCAATTGGCTATTTACTTATGAATTTATTTTCTAATTCAGCTAATATTTCCGGCGATGTCTGTACGACTTTATTTGGCGCAACGTCTATTTTGACTTTGACAATTTCAGAAGTCTGGCTCTGTGCTATCATGGCATTGCTAGTAATTATTATTTTTATATTATTTTATCATAAAATTTTCGCTGTGACATTTGATGAAAATTTTGCAACCGCAACCGGTGTTAATGCCAATGCCTATAATTTATTAATTGCAATCATTACGGCATTAATTATTGTATTAGCTATGAATTTAGTTGGTTCGCTATTAATTTCAGCTTTGATTATTTTTCCGTCTCTGTCGGCAATGCGCATATTTAAAAGCTTTCAAAGTGTCATTATCTGTTCGTCAATTATTTCTGTCATATGCGCCGGAATGGGAATTATTTTGTCAATTTTATATTCTACGCCTGCCGGTGCAACGATAGTTGTGGCAGATATTGCAGTATTTTTATTATTTTCTCTGGTATCCTGTTTCATGACTAAAAGGGCGCACGCTTGAAAATAAGCCATTTTCCCCTGTTTGTTATTATAGGGGAAAATTTTATTTTTTGTATGTTATAAAAAATTAACATTTTTGTCATGCTTTATTCACAAATAGACATGTTATGTATATTATAATAAATTAAGTCAGAATATATCTGAAAAAGTAAAATACGGAGGTTTCTATGCGTATCAGAATGAAAAAAAAACAACAGCAAAATTCTGAACTAGAATTACAGGAGGATATACAAGAATTATCAGAAGAACTGGAGGAAGAATTTCCCGACCCGATAGAAATTCCAGAAGCTTTTCCTGAAGATTTTTCGGAAGATATGGAAACAGATGTGCCGGACGCTCCAGAACCCAGACTCAAAAAAAAGAATGTTTTCGGAAAAATAATTAGCTTTTTTAAAAATATTTTATTTCAAGAAGAAGAAGAACTAGAAGAAATACCAGAAGAATCGGAAAATAATCCAGAAGAATTTATAGAAGATTTTTCAGAAGAAGATTTAGAAGATGATTCAGCAAAATTTACAGAAAATTTTTCAGAAGATAATTCAGAAGAATTTACAGAAAATTTTTTGGAAAATAATTCAGACGAATTGCCGGAAATTATTCCCGAAGATGAATCAGAAAATTTTATAGAAACACAAAAAATGAAACATCAAGTTTTATTTCCAGAACTTGATGAAAATGAATTGGAAATTACACCTGATTTAGATTTACCAGATTTGGAATATATGGACGATGTGGAAGATTTGCTTAATCTTACAGAGTTAGATGAACTGGAAGATGAGGAAGAAACAGAAGAACTTGCAGATGCACCAGAAATGATGCCAGATAGTTTCGTTGCAAATTTTGAATCAGGTGATATGATTCTCAATCCAGAAGAAAATAATAGTTCTGATAATAAAAATACAGCTCCAAAATCTGAAGTGATTGCAGAAAAACCAAAACCAAATATTCTAGGTAAATTAATTCCTGCTATGATTCTAATTGTTTTAGTTGCTATATTTGTTGTTTGTTTCAGAAATGGCGCATTTGATGAAAAAGAAGTATATTATATGCCAAATTTAGTTGGCTTAGATTATTATAACTTGCCGAAAGATAATTTAAATTTAGATATTCAGGTTGATAATTCAGAACTTTCCGGTTATGATAAAAATATCATTTATGAACAGGATATTCCTGCTGGTGAAGTAATTGATTTAGGACAAACTGTGCATGTAAATGTCAGCTTAGGCTTTGCTATGGAAGTCATTCCAGATGTCAGAAATTATCAACTTGATTATGCAAAAAAAATGCTGGAACAAGCCGGTTTTAAAATAGATATTCAATATGAAATGAGCTTGGGCGGAACGAAAACAGGCAATGTCATTCGTACAGAGCCAGAAATCGGACAAAAAATTGTAATTGGCACAGTTGTTACAGTATATGTTAGTCAGGGCAGTGATAATACATCTGCTATTGTACCAAATTTATTAGGCATGTCACTTGAGAAAGCAATCACACTTTGTGAAGAATCCGGTTTGACAGTGGACGCTGTTCCTGTTGCGTCTTTGGAAGAAGAAAATACAGTCATATCTCAAAATTTAGAACCAGATACACAAGTTGATTTTGGTACGATTATTGTAATAAATTATAGCAATGCCGAAGCTCCTGCCGGAACAGTAGATTATCAATTAAATTTGCCTGCTTATGCAAACGGTAGATTTACACTTGATTTTATTAATCAAGATGGCACAGTGATTGATTCTGACACACTGGTCGCAGGATTTTCAGCAGGCAGCGCAATTTCAGTAGAGGGTTACGGCGCACAGCAAATCACAGTTGTTTTAAATAATGACGTAACAGCACAACAAGCAGAAATTGGTGTTTATGATTTTGATTTCACAACTGGAATTTATAATATTATCACAGAAGATGTTCAAAAAGCATTTGAAGATGTAAACGGTATCGGCTAAAAATATAAATTAAAAAAGTCTTGCTCTGAGCAAGACTTTTTTGATGTAAAATTTTAATTTCTTGTTTTTTCAAATAATTGCAAATGATATTCTTTTTCAACATAAGTCAGCATTCTTAATGCACGAGAACGAATATTTTGTTGCCGATATTTTCTGCAATTACGGAATAAGTAACTCATGGGCTTACCGTTCGCATATTCTTGAAATATCAGCGAAGAATAATAATTTGTTGAAAAAAGATAAATAAAATCCTGTTCCATCTGCAAATAAAAATTCAAACGGTCTTGTTCCTGTGTGCAAATTATCTTTGCATTGTTTTTTTTCTTCATAATAGCAAAATCCTCCTTAAAAATGGCACAAATTTTATAAAACAGAAATTTGTAAAATTTCTGTCATAAACATAGATAGATTTATGGCAATTTTTGGCAGGAAACTTGTTATTTTGCTTGATTTTACGCAAAAATAATGCATTTTTCTTGTATAATTT
>CAMWHN010000122.1 GCA_947174085.1 uncultured Ruminococcus sp. | reverse complement strand
GTCGTTAGTTTTGCGAATCCATGTCGTTAGTTTTGCGAATCCATGTCGTTAGTTTTGCGAATCCATGTCGTTAGTTTGGGGTACTATACATTATATATATTTAAAACAAGGTTTTAAACAAGCAAACAAACAAGCTTCGAAAAAAAAAAAAAAAAATAAACTTGTGTGTGTGATTTATCCTCGAACACTGGCTGACTAAGAGTTAGAAAGATACAGCGGATAGTTTTTTGAAATTAAGAAGAAGTGATTTTTTTGATTACTATGCTAAATTAAATCAAGAATGCAGAACCACAATGACTATATCGAAAAGAAAGAAAAAAGAAGAAAAAGAAAAGTATAATTTCCAAGACCGTCCCGTCTGCTTGCCAACAATCGCTTTTAAAGCTAATAGCAAATACTACACGGCGTTTTACTAAAAAAATTGTAAAACTATACCCCTATTTTTTAACACTCTGAAAAACGGCTTTTAAATCAAAATTAGAGGTATATAAAAATACCACCCAGTATCATAAGTACTGGGCGGTATTTTTTATGATTCTTTACAAATCCATGTACATAGGAATACAACCATCCAAAAATTTTGATTCAGATTGTAACATAAAATCTTGAAATCTGGTAAATCCATTTTTAATATAAAAATTTTCTGCTTGCGGAACGGCATATAAAATAATTTTATCAGCCCCACATGTTTTTTCAGTAAAATCATAAATTTTCGCAATAACATTACTAAAAATATAGTCACTCAATGTAAACTTATCATCTGGTGAAAAAAGCATATGCTTATAGTTATCATCTACAGCAAACATTTTAATTTCTACTGCTGGATAAATTGTAATATGAGAATTGAGATTTAATACAAATCCTGAACAGCTTAGAGAATAATAGCTGACCACAAGATTTTTTTCTAAATCATAAATCACAAAAGTTGTTGACTGTGGGTCTTGATAAGCATGCTCTTTCAAATAACTGTTTATGACTTCATTCCCACAGTCAAACGATTGTATGATTATTTTGTCTTCTTCTGCTAAAAGTTTACTCATACTTAATTTGATGTTTTCACCATACACAGGCAATTTATTTATTTCTTTCATTTTCGCAACGTTCCATTTGTTCTTGTAATTTTCTTCCACGCTCCAGAACCTGCTTTTTTAGTTCTGCATCCGTTTTATGATTCAGAAAACTTTCCAGCTTTTCAGGGTCGATAACAAACGCTGCATGAACTGGTTTTGCCATTACATCAAACATATATATTCTCCTCTCTATCTTGTCTTACTTATAGTATGCCCAAGAGCAACATAAAAGTAAAGCTTATTTTTAATTATATAAATCCATGTATATTACAGTAATTTGAAAAAATTAAGACTATTTATATTGACATATTTTCAGTATATATGATATAATATTTACGAGGTGAGTAATTATGCTATTAGCAATTATAATTTCTGTTTGCATTTCTACTGCTATCTCTCTTGTGATATGCGGTATTACATTATTCTTCTTTCTTAATCGGCTATATAAGCAGTTTGACGAATATTTAGAAGAAGCAAAACGAATTACCTATGAACACTGGAATAGAACTACTAATCCGACAAACAAATTTTAATAAATTTCCGTCCCATGGGAGTAAGTGAAGCTATGCCCTTTACATATTTAAAATTCGATGCTCCAAAATTATGCGTCATATTATCTGCAACTTTAACTAAATCCTCATATATAGGTTCACCAAATAGAGTTTTTGTATAATCTATATTTATAAGTCCAATTCTGTTCAAATTTGTAATAGCAACACTAGCTTTATCAAGTGATTGAACGGAATCTTTCTCAATCAAAAACAGATTAGTATATGCTGTGCTGTAGAAATTTAAAGGTTTAAAAAGCTGATTTATTTCCATTATAGGTTGTATATCATTTACAGAAAATGATTTCAAAATCTGTGCATCTATAGAACTCATTTGTTTTATCATCTCCGCAAAAGCAGGATGTACCATATCGGCTGTATCAGAATTAATCGCACTCCCTATCAAATTTACAAACATCCGGCGCAAATCATCATTAGTAATGCAAAACTTAGAATTTTCCAAAGTTGTTGAAATAACTTGAAAATCAGGTTCTATCCGCTTATCTTCTGGAATAGATTTTTCTTTTTCTGCCAATTCTTTTTCATATATGCTTAATTTATGCATATGGCGAATATCTGCTTTTTTACCCAGATAACGTATAGGAGAGAACACAAGATTGATTGCAGCAGCAATATTTGTTCCTAAAGCTTCGGTTGGCTTATCTGCAATATTATCAATAATTTTTCCTGCATGTTCGTCTGCTATGTCAAGGATTTTATCTGTTACTTTCTCAGGAAGTTTTAAATTACTCATAAGGTATTTCCTTTCCTCCACGCTTTTTGCGTGGATTTTTTTATTTTCATGTGTCTTTTTTTATTCTATCAAATGCAAATTTCATAACTTCGACCCTGTCAGGTAATTCCATACTCTTGAATGCTTGAATAAATTCTTCTGTTGTATTGTCTGTTTTTTCTTCTGTTTTGCCAATATTAAAAGTTCCTCTGTTAGCCTGAAATCCATTATTATCGCCATAATAGGTGTCACCAAAATTGTTAGGCTTATCTGTTCTACCTAGAAGATAGTCTACGGAGCAATTTAAATAATCGGCGATTTTAGAAAGTGTAAATGCACCCATTCCCTTTTTTTCGTTGATTTGATTGACAGCATTCACTCCTAATGAAAGCTCTGAAAGCATTACTGTCATAGATTTTTCTTGTTTTTCACACTGATTTTTGATTCTATCTTTTAAAATTTGTGCATTAGTCATAAATAGCACCGCCTTTCTAATTTGGTTTCTGTTCAATTGTACAAAATAACGAAATTTAATGAAATATTATTGACAAACACTGTTTTTCGTGATACAATAACGATTGTAATCACAAGGTTACACTAAAAAGCAAAAACTTATTTGCTACTATTAGTATACCATAGGTTACAAGAAAAGTCAAGCATTTTGAAAATTAAATATTGAAAGGAAGTGATAATATGCTCGGAGAAAATCTAAAGTCTATCCGTGAAAAGCGTGGGCTGACACAGGAAAAACTTGCGAAAGAAATCAATGTCAACCGTGTCAACATCGCTTATTACGAGAGTGGCACAAAAGTTCCATCAGTTGCAGTTTTGAGTAAAATTGCAGATACGCTTGACTGCTCTATTGACGGACTTCTTGGCAGGAAGAAATTTGTCGAACAGAATCTTGAAAATTGAAAAGGAGAAAATCAATTATGAAATTACCAACAACAATTGAGTACTCTCAGCAAAGAGTACTCACAACCGCACAAGTAGCAGAAAGCTACAAAGTAACTACTGACAGAATCAAGGACAATTTTTCTGAAAACAAATCCAGATACATAGAAGGCAAGCATTATTACTTCTTGAGAGGTGAGGAGCTGAAAGAGTTCAAGAACTTGGTCGGAAAATCCGACCTAGTTAAAAAGAATGCTCCATCCCTCTACTTATGGACAGAAAAAGGAGCTTTGCTTCACGCAAAGAGCTTGAACACAGACAAGGCTTGGGAAGTTTATGATTTTCTGGTTGACAGCTATTTCAGACCGAAAACACAGGATAGCTATATTATTGCTGACCCTATTGAGAGAGCGAAACGCTGGATTGAAGAACAGCAGGAAAAGAAAGCTCTGCAAATGACTATCAGTGTTCAGGCACAGCAGATAGCTGAATTACAGCCGAAAGCAAGCTACTATGACTTGGTGCTGAATTGTGCTGACTTGATAAGCACTACTGTCATTGCTAAAGATTACGGACAGTCGGCAACATGGCTCAATGAGCTTCTGAAACAGAAAGGGATTCAGTACAATAACGGTGAAATCTGGCTTTTATATCAAAAATATGCACAGATGGGCTTAACTTCAACAAAAACGCATACCTATTATGATTACAAAGGTCAAGCACACACAAAAATTCATACTTACTGGACACAGAAAGGCAGACTGTTCATTTATGAACTTCTGAAAAGAGAACAAATTTTGCCGATAATCGAAAAATTACAAGATGTAGACATATGAATAAACAGACAGATTAGAAAGGAGGCAAAAGTATGCTTGACAAGAAAAGTATAGTTAAAAATGAGAATTTCATTGTTATTCATGGATGGATGGTCAACGAGCTGAATCTGAAAGGCAATGAATTACTTGTGTATGCCATAATTTATGCCTTTTCACAAACTGAGAATCAGTTTTTTACAGGTAGTTTAAAATACTTGGCGGATTGGACAAGTAGCACAAAACAAGGTGTCATGAAAAATTTAAAATCTCTTCTTGAAAATAACCTAATTCAGAAAGAAGAATACTATGTAAATAATGTAAAGTTTGTTAAATACTATACAACTAAGTTTAATACCCCCATGCAACAAAGTTTAACGGGGTATACAACTAAGTTTAATGGGGGTATTAAACTCAGTTTACCCAATAATATAATAGATAATATAGCAGATAAAATAACGAATAAAATAGACTCCGAAACTGATGGCGCTAGTCCTGAAACTGAAAACTCAAAACAAAAAGAAAAAATTTCCTACGATGAAATTTTAGAGCTGTATAACAGTATCTGTAAATCCTTACCGAAAGCACATAGATTAACTGAAAACCGTCGGAACGCAATCAGGACAAGACTGCATGACGGTTATTCTGTAGATGACATCAAAAAAGCTTTTGAACTGGCGCAGACAAGCCCGTTCCTGCGAGGTGAAGTCAACAAAGCATTTCATGCTGATTTCGATTGGATTTTATCAGATGACCATATGCTGAAAATACTGAAAAATAAGTATAAAGACAGAAGTGTACAAAATTCATCGGATACTTATCGTCCAGATACGAAAGCATACAGTGAAGAATTTCTCAGGTCAATGGGAGTAATTCCCTGAAAGGAGTAATAAACATGACAAATGAAATCTTGAAAGACCTTCTCAAAGAATGGCAGATAAGTGCTGCTGTTACCAAAGAAGATTACATAGGAACTGACGGACTGCTGTATTGTGCAAAATGCCACACGCCGAAACAGCAGAGACTTGATGAAAAAATCTGGTCACAGCTCTGCGAAATTAACCCTGATTTTCCTCGAATCACATATATGGCATGTGATTGTAAATTACAGGAAGAATCAAAAATAAAAGAAGCTGAACATATTGCACATATTGAGCAAGCTCGTGAAAGATGCTTTCCAGAGAAATATCTCCGTACATGGCGTTTTCAAACTGATAGAGGCATTAGTGACCGTGAAGCAATGCAGAAATGCAGAATCTATGCTAACAAATTTGCACAAGCACTAGAAAATAATATTGGTCTAACATTATGGGGCGATGTCGGCACAGGAAAATCATTTCTTGCTGCTTGCATTGCAAACAGTGTGATTGAACAGGGGTATTCCTGTCTGATGACAAGTTTTCCCAGAATTATAGATGGTGCATGGAGTGTGGAGGATAAAGAAGCCTACTTTGACAGTTTTTCAGAATATGAATTGCTTGTAATTGATGACCTTGGTATAGAACGTAAGACTGGTTATATTGATGAAGTTGTGATTAAAGTTATCGAGTACAGATGTAAAAGCGGTAGACCCATCATTGTGACAACAAACCTGACAACTGCAACAATGACAGCTGAATCCAACAGAATTGAGGATAGGCGTGTATACAGCAGATTGTTTGAAATGACAAGATGGATACAAGTCAAAGGCATTGACCTTAGAGGAACACTCAATTTAGAAAAAGCAAAAAAATCTATGGAGATTTTTGGATTCTGACAGGAAGGAAGCTGAAAAAATGGAAGAAACAAGAATTATAATTACATATGGTAAGAAAAATATTGGCGTTTATCTGAACAATCCAGATGTAACCACAGAAGAATTACTTACAATGCACCGCTGTCTTGTCAGTGTGCTTATCAATGATATGGTAATCAGAGGCATGACAGTTTCGGAAGCACTTAAAAACATCAGGCGTTCTTATAAAGACGCTATCAAAATGTATGCGAATGATATGTCGGAAAATGAGACACTTTGATGAATTTTAAACAGATTGTAAAAAATACATTGAAAGGTAGTGAAAAACATGGAAAATAGTTTTAGTCATGAAATGATAAGAATAGCCCTTGAACTGTCAGTAAAGGAAAATTTGACGGAAAATGTTAAGATTACATATAACGCTAGTGCTAACAATTACAAGATTTCTGTCTGGAAAAAGGATTTCTTGGTAGATGTGATTGCCACAACTCAAAAACAAGGCGTTGATGAATGGAATCACACGGTAAAATCGTTTGAAAACTATTGCAGTGATTTGAAAAGAATCGTGAATGCAAAGGATTCACAAACACATGTCACGTTGATGGTACTGAATGATACAAATTTAGACCAAACGCTTTTAACGATTCTTGACGGAACAACAATTTATAATTTTCAGCATAATGAAAAAACTATGGAAGGAGAGGAGTAGGCATGCAGGATAAAGCGAATTTCGTTCAGATGATTGGTGAAGCATTACACGAGTGCGCAACCAGAACCGAAGTTATCAAAGCCTAGTATGTTCGAGACGGATACGAAGAATTTGCTGTCGTTACATTTGCAGATGAAAGCCAGAAGCAAGTTTGCATTACAGCTGATAGCTGTCTAGCTATCATGAATGACATTTATAAAGCTTTACACTAAATAAATTTTCAACAGTGTTTCAACTAAACCTGTTGAAAATAAAGTCTGATTGCCAAACAAACTATAACTTGTTACAGTTTGTTTGGCAAATCTAT
>CAMWHN010000121.1 GCA_947174085.1 uncultured Ruminococcus sp. | reverse complement strand
ATTACAAGTATCTATGCATATCAGCATAGAAACGATATGTAATTAATTTTAAAATCATACTTGCAATTTTCTATTTTTTCTGGTATAATAGAAATAATCAGGCTACTATAAAAAATTTATTATATATTTGTCGAAAACAGACGTATTTTGTATAAAGATTTTGTAAAAAATGCGAATAGCAAATGACAAGTGATTTATGGTATAATAAGAAGTGTCTGATAATTAGATAATATTTTATTTTAAAAATAGAAAGAAGCTGAAAGTATGTCAACACAAACACCAAAACCAAAAGATAATGATAAAGAATCCGGTATGAGCCCAGAGGTTACAAGGGTTGTGCTGATTTTCCTGCTGTTACTTGTTATTATTGCCCTGCTCGTTGCCGCATTCATGAGTTTGGGGAATGGGACTGTTGGAGATAGTGGCAATACGATTCCAGTAGCACAAATCCCAACTGACGAAAACGGCGAAACAGTTCCAACATCAGAAGTTTCAACAACAATTGATCCCAATCATAATGCCCCAACAGAAACCATTCCAGAAGAAATATTAAATCCAACTTCTGAAAATGAAGTAGATTTTTCTGGTGAACCTGTGGGCAATGCAGGAGAAACACAGGAACCTGTACAAACACTAGTACTTGAAGGTGATAATATCCCCAAAATGACAACAACTGGAGAACGTCCGGCTAATACAACACCAGTGTATATTTCTACTGGTGACACAGGATTAGCAACGCTTGCACCGCCTTTGACAACTGCTGGATATGAAAATAATTCTGGTCTTACAACAATTACAACCACAGTTGCGCAAGCTGGAGATGGTACAATTACAAGTGTTAATTATACTGTTTCGCTAAGCGGTTCAGCCGGAATTTATTCTGAACCAAATGGCGGTTCTAATGGTACAATTGGTTCTAATGGTACATTTACGATTATTCAAGAACAAACAGATTCTAACGGTGTAAAATGGGGAAAATTAAAATCCGGTGCTGGTTGGGTAAGATTAAATTAATTTCAAAAACTGCTGATAATTTTCAGCAGTTTTTTGTTTGATTTTTGCAAGACACTTGACAAATCTAAAAATATACAATATAATAAAATCAATTAAAATCGTCTTAAATGGTGAAGAATCGTATGGCATAAAATTTATGAAAGGAGGGAGTTTATTTATATTATGACAATTCAGAAAAAACTGCTTTCACTGCAGGACATGGAATATAGGGATTTCAATGCAAAATTGATTCCGAATATTGACAAAGATTCTATCATTGGTGTCAGAACGCCAGAACTTCGAAAATTTGCCAAAGAACTGGCGAAATCAGAGAAAGTATCTGCATTTTTTAAAGCTCTGCCACATCAGTATTTTGAGGAAAATCAGCTCCATGCATTCTTGATTTCGGAAATGAAAGATTATGATAAAGCTATAGCAGAACTGACAAGATTTCTGCCTTATGTCGATAACTGGGCGACATGTGACCAGCTCAGACCGAAAATTTTCAGGAAATATTCGGACAGACTGATAGAAGAAGTCAGAAAATGGATTGTTTCAGATAAGATGTATACAATTCGTTTCGGTATTGGTATGCTGATGCGATGGTATCTGGACGAGTATTTCAAGCTGGAATATCTGAATCTGGTCGCAGAGGTTCAGAGCGAAGAATACTATGTCAACATGATGAGAGCATGGTATTTTGCAACGGCACTTGCAAAACAGTATGATGCTGCTGTCAGAATCATTGAGGAAAATCAGCTCGATACATGGACACATAACAAGACAATTCAAAAGGCAAGGGAAAGCTATCGTATCAGCGATGAACAGAAAGAGTACCTGAAAACACTAAAACGAATGCACAACTAAAGAAGTATAATATAGTAACGTGAGTTCGATGAAAAAAAGATAGAAAAATCCGCCAAAATCTGTTATAATGAGAATAATCACAAACTATTGTAACAGAAAGAAAGGAGGAAAAAGCTCAATGGAGTGGTTTTACGGCTTCAAGCTCCATCTTGTAATCAATAATTGTGGTGAAATACTGTCTTGCTGTCTAAACAACCCTCTATCTTTTCTGCTTTTAATATGCCAGTACACTTTTTATCCCTTCTTGACTGATTGTTTCTGTCGAACTCATGTTATATTAGATAATGAATCACTAGAGATAAATAATAAATGATTAAAAAAAGCTGTTATGTGAATAACATAACAGCTTTTTCATGATTTTAATTGACAGAACGTTTTACATAGCTTGTATGCAAAGTCTTGTGTGATTTATGACCACCTGGTCTGTGCAGATATTCTTCATAGAGTTTCTGAATATCTGTATTCAAATGAGATAAACGTAATTGTTTATTTGCATCTTCGTCATACAAAGCTTTTGCACGGAGTTCACGCAAGTCTTCAAAATTACGAACACTAGCTGGTTGTTGAGGCTGACCGCCACCGTTGACACAACCACCAGGACAACCCATAATTTCAATGAAATCTAGTTTTTCTTCACCGCTTTGTACTTTCTTGAGCAATTCTCTTGCATTAGCAAGACCAGAAGCAACAGCGACTTTAATTTCTGTGCCGTTAATATCAATAGTAGCACGTTTAATGCCGTCTGTGCCACGAACTTGTGTAAATTCTACAACTTCGTCATTCTTGCCAGTCAGCCAGCAATACGCTGTACGCAATGCAGCTTCCATAACGCCACCAGTTGCACCGAAAATATCACCTGCACCAGAAGACAAGCCTAATGGATTATCAAAATCTTCGTCTGGTAAAGCTGTAAATTTCAGACCTGCACGGCGAATCATTCTAGCCAATTCACGAGTTGTCAAAACATAATCTACATCTGGAACGCCTGCGGCATTTTCGTCATCACGTTGGCTCTCATATTTTTTCGCTGTACAAGGCATTACGCTGACAACGATAATATCTTCTGGTTTTTTGCCGATTTTTTCAGCATAATAAGTCTTTGCCATTGCACCAACCATTTGATGCGGAGACTTGCAGGAAGACAAATTATCCAGTAAATCAGGGAAATAATGCTCACAATATTTTACCCAACCAGGAGAACAAGAAGTCATCATTGGAAGTTTACCGCCGTTCTTGAAACGGTCAACAAATTCTGTTGCTTCTTCCATAATAGTCAAATCTGCGCCCCAGTCAGTATCAAATACATCATCAAAGCCCAATCTGCGCAAAGCAGCAACCATTTTGCCTTCTACGTTTGTGCCAATCGGATAACCAAATTCTTCACCCAATGCCGCACGAACAGCCGGTGCTGTCTGAACTATCACATGTTTAGAACTATCTGCAATTGCGTTAAATACTTCGTTTGTGAAATCTTTTTCAGATAATGCGCCAACAGGACATACAGCAATACACTGACCGCAGGAAACACAGCTTGTTTCACCAAGACCCATTTCAAACGCACTGCCGATATTTGTCTTGAAACCACGTTCATTTGCGCCAATTACGCCAATGCCTTGCCATTTAGAACATACAGCGACACAACGGCGGCACAAAATACACTTGTTATTATCTCTGTACATGTGTACAGCAGAATTATCAATTTCATAAACATGCTTTTCGCCTTCATAGACTTCTTCATGTTCAATGCCCATTTCATTGCAAAGTGTCTGCAATTCGCAGTTACCGCTTCTAACACAAGACAAACATTTTTTCTCATGTGTAGATAAAATCAATTCTAATGTTTTTCTTCTGGAATCCATTACTTTTGGAGAATTTGTCATAATTTCTGTGCCGTCAAAAGCCAATGGATAGACACAAGATGCAACTAAGCGAGGACCTCTGCCCTCATTAATTTCAGCCATGCAGATACGACATGCGCCGATTTCGTTAATTTCTTTCATATAGCAGAATGTCGGAATATCTACACCTGCCATGTGTGCAGCTTCCAGAACAGTTGTACCCTTAGGAACAGTTACTGGAATGCCGTTAATTTTAATATTAATATCAGCCATTGTTATTTATTCCTTTCATGATAATTCGCACAAGTCTTGATAAACTGCACCTACAAAGTATTATCTTATTGTTATGCTATAATATTTCAGCTAGCAAAGGCATTTCCGCAGTTTTAGTAATTATCAAGTCTTGTCAGTCTCTGACTAAGTTAATTTTAATTAGCCTTTTGTAATTGCATTTGGTCTGCAATTGCCCATGCAGACACCGCATTTAATACATTTTGCAGTATCAATAATAAATGCCGCACGTTTTTTACCTGGTGCAATATAATCACCTTGTGTAATTGCATGAACAGGGCAGTTTTTCGCACACAGACCACAGCCAACGCATTTATCAGGAATAATATTAAACATCATCAAATCTTTGCACACACCAGCAGGGCATTTCTTCGCCAATACATGTGCTTCATATTCATTACGGAAATTTTTGAGCGTAGAAAGCACAGGGTTTGGTGCTGTTTGACCGAGACCGCAAAGAGAATTTGCTTTAATATAATAACAAAGTTCTTCTAATTTATCCAAATCTTCCAGAGTTGCTTGCCCTTTGGTAATTTTATCAAGCATTTCATACATGCGTTTTGTACCAATACGGCAAGGTGTACATTTACCACAGGATTCATCAACTGTAAATTCCAAGAAGAATTTTGCAATATCTACCATACAGTTATCTTCGTCCATGACAATTAAACCGCCAGAACCCATCATAGAACCAATGGCAATTAAATTATCATAATCAATCGGAACGTCATAATTCTCTGGAGAAATACAACCACCAGAAGGACCACCTGTCTGTGCAGCTTTAAATTTCTTGCCGTTTGGAATACCGCCACCAATTTCTTCAATAACTTCACGCAAAGTCGTACCCATTGGGACTTCTACTAAGCCAGTATTTTTAATCTTACCGCCTAAAGCAAATACTTTAGAGCCTTTAGATTTTTCAGTTCCCATATCTGCGAACCATTTTGCGCCGTTTAAAATAATCTGTGGTACGTTTGCATAAGTTTCTACGTTATTTAAAATAGTTGGTTTTTGATATAAACCTTTTTCAGCAGGGAATGGAGGTCTTGGACGTGGTTCACCTCTGTTGCCTTCAATAGAAGTCATCAAAGCTGTTTCCTCACCGCAAACAAATGCACCTGCACCTAATCTTAAATCAATATCAAAGCTGAAATCAGAATCGAAAATATTTTTGCCCAATACGCCATATTCTCTGGCTTGTGCAATGGCAATTTTCAAACGTTCTACAGCAATCGGATATTCTGCACGAACATAAATATAGCCCTGTGTTGCGCCGATAGCATAACCAGCAATTGCCATAGCTTCCAGTACAACATGTGGGTCACCTTCCAGAACGCTTCTGTCCATGAATGCACCGGGGTCACCCTCGTCAGCATTACAGCAAACATATTTCTGGTCAGCATCTGGCACGATAGTTCTTGCAAGTTTCCATTTCATACCGGTTGGGAAACCGCCACCGCCTCTGCCTCTTAAACCGGAATCTAAAATTGTTTGAATAACATCTTCCGGAGACATTTCTTTTACGACTTTAGCAAGAGCTTGATAGCCATCTTTGCCAATATATTCATCAATATTTTCTGGATTAATCACACCGCAGTTTCTTAAAGCAACACGATGCTGTTTTTTATAGAAACTTGTTTCATTCAGAGATTTAATACCATCTTCTGTTACAGTTTCATCATAAAGCAATTCTTTTACAGGATTGCCATTTATTAAATGTTCTTCTACAATCTTGCTAACGTCCTTTGCGCCGATTCTGGAATAGAATGCACCCTCTGGATATACAATCATGATAGGACCTAAAGCACACAGACCAAAACAGCCTGTACGAATGACCTGAATTTTATCAGTCAGTCCATTTTTTGCAAGTTCTTCTTCTAGTTTTTCAGCAATTGTCAAAGACGCTGAAGAAGTACAGCCAGTACCTGCACAAATCAGCACATGCTTTTCATATTTGCTATTAGCTTCTTTTGAACCCTCTGTACGCAGTTCCAGTTCCGGATGCATGGCATCACGAATCTGTTGAATTTCCTGCAATGTCTTCATTTGCGAATCCTCCTTGTATGTAAATTATTCGTATTTATCAAGAACTTTTTTTATATCTTTTGTTGTCAGACGACCGTAAACATCTTCATTTACTGTCAAAACAGGTGCAAGACCGCACGCACCAATACAACGACATGCTTCTAAAGAAAATTTGCCGTCTGGTGTGCATTCGCCGTCACCGATACCAAGAATTTCTTGAAGTTTGTCATAAATATCGCCAGAACCCTTTACATAGCAAGCTGTACCAAGACAGACAGAAATATTATACTTGCCCTTTGGATAAAGTGAGAACTGTGCATAGAATGTTACAACACCATAAATTTTTTCTAACGGGATTTCCATTTCATCAGAAATAATTTTCTGCACTTCGATTGGCAGATAACCATAAATTTCCTGTGCTTGCTGTAATACAGGCATTAATGCACCAGGGTCGCCCTTGTGTTCGGCAATTACTGCGTGAAGTTTTGCTTCTTGTTCCGCAGTGCCATTGAACGGAACAGTTGTTTTTGTAGCCATTTAAAAACCTCCTATTTTGTTTTGCATTGTGAAATATTTTTTTAAATTAAAAAATTTTCCATCAAATGCGAATAGCATTCCGTGTGTGCCACGGTTTTATATTTGCGTATTTCATGCTGTAAAAACATAAAATTGCAAAATCCAACATGCTTATAGTTATTATAACACAAAGTTTTTTAAAAATCTATTCGTAAACTAGACTAACAATCAAGTTTTTATTTGTGGATTTTGTACAATTTTTTGATTATAATCTATAAG
>CAMWHN010000120.1 GCA_947174085.1 uncultured Ruminococcus sp. | reverse complement strand
CTAGAGCATAATACTAGCATAGCCATAAGCATAACTTTTAATTTTTTCATAAAAAAATTCTCCTTTGATTTTCTTGATACGATTATCATAGCATAAAAATCAGAAAAAAGCAAGCAATTTTTATCAATTTTGATAGATATATTCTCAAAAAAGCGGATTTTATTTTTTGTTTAATTTGCACAAAAAAGTAATAAAATTACCCTTTTTAAATTATTCAGGCATAAACAGGTTGCATATCAAAATCAGATTCTAAAATTTCGTGTTGGATTCTTCCCTCTAGTAAATGAATAATTTTCTCAAGAGAATATACATGCCAGATTTCACTAATGGCACAGCATTTATCTGCGATAGTAATAATAAAACTTTCTTTATATTTTGGAAATGGAAAACAAAGCGGAAACATATGCTTGCGAATAATATCACGTTCTATGTTATTTAATACAAATTCTTTTTCTGCATTTTTCAAAGAAATAATCGGGTGCATGAATGTATGAAATTTACAAGCAGAAGCTTTATCATGCCAATCGTACAGAAAAAAATCATGCAATAAACAACCACGCACAAGGCTTTTTTTATTTATATTTTTAATATGCAATACTTGTGCGATACGCAATGCCATATAAGCAACACAAATAGAATGTGTAAAACAATCTGTTGTGCCATGTTGCATAAAATTTCGTTCTTTCTGCATATTTGGCGAGCGTAAAATATCTTGCCCATAAAAAAGCACTTGTTCTGCAAGTTGCTTATCTGGTTTTATATACCACATGATAAAAATCATATCCCTTCTTTTTTAGTAATATTTATTATACTACAAAATAAGACATCTGTCAATTAAGAATTAAAAAAACAAATCGCTCTGCTGTAAGCATACAACAGAGCGAAAATAATTTGAATCATTTTATTAATACATACCACCGGCAGGCATTGGAGGTGCTGGAGGTTCAGGTTCTTTAATATCTGCAACTAAGCTTTCTGTTGTGAGAACCATAGCAGCAACGGAAGCGGCATTCTGGAGCGCACTTCTAGTTACTTTTGTTGGGTCAACGATACCAACAGGAATCATATCCACATAAGTTTCGTTATAAGCATCAAAACCATAGCCAATTTTATTGGAGCTGATAATTTTGTCAATAATTACACTGCCTTCAAGACCTGCATTTAAAGCAATCTGACGTAATGGTGCTTCTAAAGCCTTGCAGATAATCTGTGCGCCAGTTTTTTCATCGCCGTCCAGTGTGTCAATTAAAGCATTCACAGCCGGAATCGCATTAATTAAAGCAGTACCACCACCAGCAACAATACCTTCTTCAACAGCGGCTTTTGTAGCGGCAAGTGCATCTTCAATACGGAGTTTCTTTTCTTTCATTTCGATTTCAGTTGCTGCGCCGACTTTGATAACAGCAACACCACCAGAAAGTTTTGCAAGTCTTTCCTGCAATTTTTCACGGTCGAAATCAGAAGTAGCACTCTCGATTTGAGATTTAATCTGTGCAATTCTAGCAGAAATTGCTTCTTGTTCGCCTGCACCGTCTACAATGATAGTATTTTCTTTCTGAATGACAACTTGACGAGCTTTACCAAGCTGTGCAATAGTTGTATCTTTGAGTTCTAAACCAAGTTCTTCTGTGATAACTTCACCGCCTGTTAATACGGCAATATCTCTCAGCATTTCTTTGCGTCTGTCACCGAAACCAGGAGCTTTCACAGCGGCACACTTGAATGTACCTCTCAAATTATTTAAAATAATTGTTGTAAGAGCTTCGCCCTCAATATCTTCAGCAATAATCACGAGTTTTCTGCCAGACTGTACCATTTGTTCTAAGAGTGGGAGAATTTCCTGAATACTGCCAATTTTTTTATCAGTAATTAAAACATAAGCGTCATCATAAACAGCTTCCATTTTTTCAGTGTCAGTTACCATATAAGGAGAAATATAGCCTCTGTCAAACTGCATACCTTCTACAACTTCGCTGTAAGTTTCAGCAGTTTTGCTTTCTTCGATAGTAATAACACCGTCAGAAGTTACTTTTTCCATTGCTTCTGCAATTAATTTACCAACGCTTTCGTCAGCAGAAGAAACTGTACCAACTCTGGCAATATCTTCTGTACCCTCAACAGGCTTAGAATTAGATTTAATATTCTCAACAGCAGTATCTACAGCTTTTGCAATACCTTTTTTGAGAATCATAGGATTTGCGCCTGCTGCAATATTTTTCATACCCTCACGAACAATAGCCTGTGCGAGCAAAGTAGCTGTAGTAGTACCATCACCGGCAGCGTCATTTGTTTTAGTAGCAACTTCTTTTACGAGCTGTGCGCCCATATTTTCAAAAGCGTCTTCTAATTCAATATCTTTTGCGATTGTCACACCGTCATTTGTAATTAATGGTGCGCCAAATTTTTTATCTAATACAACATTTCTGCCTTTTGGTCCCAGTGTAATTTTTACAGTATCTGCAAGCTTGTCAATACCTGCTTGTAATGCTTTTCTAGCATCTTCACCATATTTAATATCTTTTGCCATGGTCAAAATCTCCTATCTATCAAAAATTATTCTACAATTGCCAAAATATCTTCCTGTTTGAGAATCGTATATTCTGTACCGTCAATCTTAACTTCTGTACCTGCATATTTGCTTGTCAGAACTTTGTCACCGACTTTTACAGTCATAGGAATCAGCTTGCCGTTCTCATCATACTTGCCCTCGCCAACGGCAACAATTTCAGCAACCTGTGGTTTTTCTTTTGCAGAACCTGCAAGAATAATTCCGCCTTTTGTTTTTTCTTCTGCCTCGGTCATCTTAATGACAACTCTGTCAGCCAATGGTTTAATTGTCATGAATATGTTCCTCCTGTTTAAAATTTAGCACTCTCGTTCGTTGAGTGCTAATTCTATTTTACCAGTTTTACAGGAAAAATCAAGTCTATTTTGCAAGTTTTTTTAAAAATCAGCGTTTTGCATAATTTTAACTGTTGAAACTAGTAAGATTATTAATTTTTTTTACAGAAAGCCTAAATTGTAAGTTTTAGGGTTTTACAGTTAATTCATAATTTATTCATAAAAAATTAATATAATAAATCTCAAAATCATGTATAATGAAAAGTGAATATGTTTTTTTTAAAATCATATTTTTGAAATACTTGCAACATAAAGAGAGGAGTCTTAAATTATGGCTTTAGAAAAAGTATTAGTAGTAGATGATGACCAGAATATTTGTGATTTGTTGCGCATGTATCTGGAAAAAGAGGGTTATAGCGTAATTATTTCCAATGATGGCAAAGAAGCTGTAAATAAATTCCGTGCATTGAATCCGGATATTGTTTTATTAGATATTATGTTGCCATCTATGGACGGCAGACAAGTATGCAGAGAAATCCGCAAAGATTCTAACGTACCGATTATTATGATTTCTGCGAAAAATGAGACGTTTGATAAAGTACTTGGTTTAGAACTCGGTGCAGATGATTATATTTCTAAACCGTTTGATACAAAAGAAGTTATCGCTCGTATTAAAGCAATTGCTCGTAGAGTAAGTTCTAATAGTATAGAACCAGAGACAAGAGAAGTGCGTTATGATAAACTTGTTGTCAATATGACTCGTTATGAATTGCGTGTCAATGATAAAGTCATGGAAACACCGCCAAAAGAATTAGAATTATTATTTTATCTGGCATCTAATCCAAATCATGTGTATACAAGAGACCAGTTGCTTGATGAAGTCTGGGGATTTGAATATTATGGCGATTCCAGAACAATTGATGTGCATATTAAGCGATTGCGTGAAAAATTAGCAGACGTTTCTCCGCATTGGGCATTAAAAACCGTTTGGGGCGTTGGGTATAAATTTGAATTGGACGAAGAATCTTAAATCATGAAATTATTGGAAAATAATAAAAGTAGTGCGATTTCACAAAATTATTTTCGTTTGTCAGGAATTTTAATGTTATTAGGCATTTTGCTAACAGGTGTGATTATGGCATGCAGTGCGATTGCAAGCTATCAAGATACGATTAGCAATGCAATTTGTCAGAACTGTGTTGCCTTAGTGACGAATATTTCAGAAATTTATCAAAGACCAAAAGATATGCTAAGCTTAGATGTTACAAGATTAATTCAAATAGCAGAGTCAGAATATAATTACAGAATCTGGATTTGTGATGAAGATGGCGAAGTATTATATCCTAGTGGTGATAAAACAGAAATTTTAACACCAGCGATTAGAGCTTATCTTCGTACAGATGATTTTATTCAAATTGGCTATTATACACCAGAGGCAACGTCTGCACAGTTTTGCTGTGCAATCAGATTTTATTTAGAAGACCAAAACAGAAACGTAGCACAATATTATCTTGCTTCTGTCAGTGATGCCGGCATGGTACAGGATTATAGTAGCATGTTAGTTAGAAATTTAGTATTATGCTTATTAATTGCAATTATTTTATTTATGATATTATTCAAAATTGGTGCAAAACGTTTGGATAGTCAGTTAGATGAAATTATGAAAATAACAGAAAAATATGCAGAGGGTGAATTTTCTGAACGTGTAGAATTACCGGAACATGCGAATTTATATGCATTAGGCTGTACCATGAATCGCATGGCTGAATTTATTGAACAAAATGAATCTACAAGAAAAAATTTTATTGCGAATGTTTCTCATGAATTGCGTACGCCTATGACAACAATTGGAGGATTTGCAGACGGTATTCTTGACGGTACAATACCAGAATCACAGCATAAAAAATATATTCACATTATAGCAGACGAAATTCACAGATTGAAAACGCTGGTAAATTCTATGCTGAATTTGACAAAATTTGAAACTGGTGCAATGCAGATTCATTTACAGACAGTAGATATTTCTAAATTATTAATTAAAACTGTCCTGATGTTTGAGAAGCGTATTAGTGACAAACATGTTGACGTAGAGGGTCTGGACGATAGTGCATTATTTGCAAAAGCAGATGAAGATTTATTATTTCAAGTGTTATATAATTTAATCGAAAATGCCGTAAAATTCGTAAATCCTAACGGCGTGATTAGTTTTGGATTATACACAGAAGATAATATTGCACATATCTGTGTGAAAAATACAGGTGAAGGGCTTGCTGACAATGAATTACCAAAAGTATTTGACAGATTTTATAAAACAGATGCTTCTCGTAGCGAAGACAAAACAGGCTTAGGCTTAGGCTTATCTATTTCACGTAAGATAGTACATTTGCACCAAGGGCATATTGTTGTAAAAAGCGTCAAAGGCGAATATACATGTTTTGAAGTGCAGATACCAGTAGGCAATGTGTAAGGAGATTTTAGTTTTATGAGTGATAATAATAATAATAATTTTGAAGATTACACAGACGCATATCCCAAACCAGAAAATAATACACCGCCACCACTTCCGGAACAAGAAAACTCTATTCCTGTTTCAGAAAAGCTGGATTCATTACAGGATAATATTCCTCAGCAAAATATTCCAAGGCAACAAATTCCCCAACAGAATTATAATTATCCCTATCAACAGTCTTATTATCCGCCACCCCCACCGCCAAATTATGGGCAACCGCCTTATTATGGGAATTATTATCAGCAACAACAACAGGGTATGTTTTACGGTGACATGTATGCGCCACGCTATGCACCGCCACCGCCGAAACCAAAATGCCCTCCGCCACCTCCGGCAAAGCCAATTGTAATGAATAAAAAAATTTTATTTATGGCTTTTGTCATGGCAGTAATGATTTTCTTGCTATGTATTTACTGCATAATTGCAGATTTAATGCATGGTGCATTAAATTCTGAACCGATACAAAATACAGTAGTTTTGCAAATGCAGGAAAAACCGGAATTAAATCCCGAAGATGAAAACGTAACAGTTGACGGCGAATACACTGTAAAAGGTGTTGCTGAGCTTGTAAAGCCATCTATTATCGAAGTTTATGTATATAAAATTTCTGAAACTGGAAAATCATTGCTAAGTGGTACAGGTTCAGGGATTATTATTTCAGAAGATGGCTATATTATTACAAATGCTCATGTCGTACAGGGTGATAGCTATAAAATTGCTATGGACGATGAATCTGAATTTGATGCTGTATTAATTGGCAGTGATAATAAAACAGATTTGGCTGTCTTGAAAATTAATGCTAAGAATTTAAATCCGGCTGTGTTAGGCAATTCTGACGAGGTCTATGTCGGTGAAAATGTGATTGCAATCGGCAATCCGGCAGGGCTTGCGAATACTGTTACAAAGGGCATTGTTTCGGCAATTAATCGCCAAGTAAGAGCTGATAGCAATGGCTTTATGATGGATTGTATTCAGACAGATGCCGCTATTAGTCCCGGAAATTCTGGTGGTGCGCTTGTCAATATGTATGGGCAAGTGATTGGGATTACTTCTTCTAAATATGCATCTGGATATGCGTCTGGTTATGAAGCAACTTATGAAGGCTTAGGCTTTGCGATTACGATAAATCAAGCCTTGCCAGTGGTACAGGATTTAATTGAAAATGGCTATGTTTCTGGAAGATTTCGCATAGGTATTGTATTTATGGCTTCTAATACAGAATATGCTTCTATGCAGTTTCAAGAAATGTTCGGAACAGAAATGCCTAAAAAACTTGAAAATAGTCTTTGGGTATCAGAAATTAGTGAAGATTGTGATATTGCAAATACAGAGTTACAGCCAAATGATTTTATTTTATCTATGAACGGTGAGTCAGTTTCTGATTATGATGATGTTCTTGCTGTGTTAGATGGCTGTAAGGGCGGTGATACTGTTACGGCTGAATGTGCCAGATTTGAAAAAGGCAAAATTGCGTATTATGATATTGCATTTAAACTAGAAGAAGATACGTCTGGTAATTATTAAAATAAAACAGCTTCTGTTGATTTC
>CAMWHN010000119.1 GCA_947174085.1 uncultured Ruminococcus sp. | reverse complement strand
GCTGTAATGAGTATTCTACTTATGGCAAGCATGACAACAGGAATTTCAGCCCATGCAGAAGAACCAATCCCAATAGAACCAACAATGCCGACTACAGAAATGGTCACAACGCCTATCATTGATGGCGATTGTCATGAGTTCCCAGAATATAAATTAACGGATACGGAAATTAATTTGCAAACTGATGAAACTTTACATTTGGAATTTGAAGGCAAGAGTAATTTTGGAATTTATATTCAAATTCAGGATAAAAATCGTCATGAAATAGATGATTTTGTAATAGACAACTCTGATGAGAATAATAAAATAAATTTTTATTATACAGCAAAAGATAATTATTCAGACTTGAAAATTTGGACTGTTGTTTATGGCAGTTATGCAGATTTAGTAAGCTATGATATTACATCAGTTCCACAAGTGAAAGATGTTGTCTTGTTACATAAATACTTACACGGTAAGCAAACGATTACGCAAGAACAATTTACAAAACTTGACAGAAATCATGATAATTTAGTAAATATTTATGATTTTGTATTGCTGAAAAAAGAATTAATTTCTTCTGGTGTGAACTCTAGTCAATTGCAAGCAGAAACTAGAATTGATACAACAACAGCCGTTAATTGTTCTGCTTGGGAATCTGCAACCAGTGATGAATCTTATGTAATTAAATCCGTGCAGGAGCTGAACGAAATCATTAGTCCAATGTTCCATGCAGGTGTTATTCGTGAATTTAATCAAATTTATGACGAAACATTTTTTGAAAATAATGTTTTGCTATTGGATTTAGAACCGCCAGAATCTCAAACTATATTTAAAATTACTGGTTGTGAATATAATTCTAAAAATCAGTTAGAAATTCAGTATGAAAAAGAAATCGTTTTAAATGATGTTGTTCTTACCACAGATAAACAACTTATCATTGGGCAAGTTGCAATCCCAAAAGACCAATATCATGACAATGATGTAATTTGGCGTATCAAATCAGGATATGTGAATGCAAAAACAATGGAAGAACCAATTGCTTATGAATTTAAATCAGATATTATTTCATCACAAAAACTTAACTCTACACTAGATGAAAAGATACTCATTACAACGCAGGAAGAATTAATAGAATTTCTTGCAGAACGTTTTGACGACGAAACAGTTGCAACTTATCAAGAATTATATCCAGCAGAATTTTTTGAAACAAAAAATGTATATTTGGAAATAGATGGAAGAATTTTAGATGATGAATATTCTGTTTGGCGTGTAACAGAAACTACTATGCAAGATGATTCTAAGCAAGTCAATATTTATTCCAAAACAAGTTGGGGATATGGAGATATTGCAGATTATTATTTAAATCAAGTCATCATGGATAAAGTAGATAATATTTCTGGAATTGATGAAACAAATATTATTTCCTCTTCTGATGTTTCTTTTGATGGTGATGTATATTATTATGGCACACCCAGAACATTTTGGGAATCAAATCGCTTCGGGACAATTGCAGTCAATATTTATCAATTTGGTGATGAAAAAGAAATTGCAATTTATAAGGTATTTTCTGCAGGACTTGTTCCGTATGGTCGTCATGAATTATTAGGAAGTTTTATTTATACTGGTGAAGAAAATATATTTGAGCATAGTTATGCAACAGAAACTGATGAAAATGGTAATTATATTGGCGAAGATTTTTCAATTGATTTTCATGATAATAGCATTGTGATTAATTATACAGGTGCAGAAAATCCAATTACACTTGCTGTAGATTGATAGTACACAGAGGAGTGAATTTTGATGAAAAATTATAAAAACAAAATCATTGGAATTGCTAGTTGCTTATTAACAGCTAGTCTGTTCATGACCGTGCCAGTTATCGCACACGCAGAAGAAAAGCAAGATAATGCAATTGGTGTAACAGATGTTGTTCTGTTGAAAAAATACTTGCATGGCAAGCAGTCTATCACACAGGAGCAGTTCACAAAGCTTGACAGAAATCATGATAATTCAGTAAATATTTATGATTTTGTGTTGCTGAAAAAAGAATTAATTTCTTCTGGTGTGAACTCTAGTCAATTGCAAGCAGAAACTAGAGTTGATATTACAAGTGCTGTAAATTCCTCTGCTTGGGAATCTGCAACCAGTGATGAATCTTATGTGATTAAATCCGTGCAGGAGCTGAACGAAATCATTAGCTCAATGTTTCATGCTGGTGTCGTTCGTGAATTGAATCAAATTTATAATGAAACATTTTTTGAAAATAATGTGCTGTTTTTGGATTTAGAAGCATTGAATTTTGATTCAGGTTGCACACTGGAAATTACAAACTGTGCGTATAATTCTGAAAATCAGTTAGAAATCTTGTGTCAGAAAACGCCAGCTTCAGAAACTGCTTATTCAGAGCCAAAAATTATTATTTGGCAAGTTGCAATTCCCAAAGACCAATATCATGAAAATAAAGTTGTCTGGAATAGGAAGTATTCTAATGCAAAAACAATTGACAAGTCAATTGATTTTGAATATAAAACAGATGAGCTTTTTGATGATTTATTAAGCAATGCTGATTTTGAAGGAAGTGCATTAATTACAACATATGACGAACTGACAGAATTTCTTGGAAAATATCTGAAAGAAGAAAAACTTGCTGAGTATCAGGCATTATATTCTGATGAATTTTTTGAATCAAAAAGCGTATATTTACAGATTGATGGCAGAATATCCGACGAATGTACAGCTTGGAGAGTGACTGAAAGAATTGCAGAAGATAATATAAAGCATATTAGCATTGATTTCAAAAAGTATGAATCTTATGGCTGTGAGATAATGTTGTACTTGAATCAAGTAATCATTGATAAAGTCGAAAATACTTGCGTAGTAGATGAAACAAATATTAGTTTTTTTCTTGATAATTTTTTTGACGGCAAAGTATATTATTATGACATACCCAAAACATTTTGGGAATCAAAAAACTTCTGGGCAATTGGAATCAATATTTATCAATTTGGCGATGAAAAAGAAATCGCAATTTATAAAGTGCGTCCGGCAGGAATTGTTCAATATGGGTATCATGAATTATTAGAAAGTTTTGTATATACTGGTGAAGAAAATATATTTGAGCAAGGTTATACAACAGAAACTGATGAAAATGGTAATTATATTGGCAAAGATTTTTCAATTGATTTTGATGGTGATAATATCATCATTAATTATACAGGTGCAGAAAATCCAATTGAAATTGTTGCAGAGTAAAATATTTGATATATAATTTTACCGAATATTTCGTGATAAAAAAAGGTTTGTTATGTGCATATGGCAAAAAATTGCGATATGCACTTGACATAAAAAAATTTTATTATGTAATTAAGAGGAGGAGTAATTTTAATGAAAAATTATCAAAAATTAGCAGTTGCCGTAATGGGCATATTGCTTACAGCAAGCATGGCAACTGTCATTTCAGCCCATGCAGAAGAACCAATTCCAACAGCTCCAATAGTTCCAACAGACCCACACTGGAATGAGTATGAATTAACAGATATTAATTTGCAAGTTGGTGATACGTTGCATTTGGAATTTGCCAGTGATGACAAGTTTAGTATGAGCGGGACTATTTTGGACGAAGAACATCATGAACTGGATAATTTTTATGAATATTCCGATAATAACAAAGTAACATTTGATTATACGTCATTAGAGACAATTCAGTCTGTGAAAATTAATACTATGGTTTTTACAGACAATAACGCTGAATTAGTGAATTATTATGTAGTATCAAAAGCACAGGTGACAGATGTTGTCTTGTTACATAAATATTTACACGGTAAGCAAACGATTACACAAGAACAATTTACAAAATTTGATAGAAATCATGATAGTCAAGTCAATATTTTTGATTTTGTGTTATTGAAAAAAGAAGTAGTTTCTGGTTCTGGTGAAAATATTAATAAAAATCAATTAAAAGCAGAAACTAGAATTGATACAACAAGTGCAGTATATTATCCTGCTTGGAAAGTTGCAACAAGTAATGAATCTTATGTTATCAAATCTGTGCAGGAGCTGAACGAAATTGTGACACCATTATTTCAAGAGGGTGTAATTCGTTCTCTTGAAAATACTTATGATGATAAATTTTTTGAAGATAATGTTTTATTATTGGATTTAGAACCGTTGGAATCTGATACAAAATTTACACTTGAAATTACAGGTTGTGCCTATAATGCAGAAAATCAATTAGAAGTTTTATATCAAAGAACGCCTGTAAATGCTTATTCTGGTCAAAAAATTGCTATCGGTCAAGTTGCAATTCCAAAAAATGAATATCATGACAATGAAGTTATCTGGAATAGCAAATATTCTGATGCGAAAGAGATGAATCAACCAATTGCTTATGAATGCAAAACAGATGAAGTTTCATGGCATGTACTATATGGTAATTATAATGCAAAAGAAAATGCTTTAATTACAACACAAGAAGAATTAACAGAATTTCTTACACAATTTCTTGATGAAGAAATCATTGCAGAGTATCAAGAAACATATTCCAATGAATTTTTTGAATCCAAAAGTTTGTATTTACATATGAGCAATATGGATTATGATGATGACAATACTTGGCGTGTAACAAAAACCATTATGCAAGATGGTTCTAAACATATCAATATTGATTTCAAAACTTATGGAAGTGGCGGTGATGTCATAGGTTGTTATTTAAATCAAGTTATTATTGATAAAGTAGAGAATGATTGTATCGTTGATGAAACAAATATTGTATTATATCCTCGTAATAACTTTGATGGCAAAAAGTATTATTATGACTTGCCGGAAACATATCTCGAATCAAAAGATTGTAAAGCAATTGTAGTGAATATTTATGAATTTGGTGATAACAAAGAAATTGCAATTTGTAAATATAAAATAGAAGATTGGGGCGTTGTCTGGTATGATAAATTTGAATTATTAGGAAGTTTTGCATATACTGGTGATGAAACTACATTCACAAAAGAGTATGAAACAGATGAAAATAATAATTTTGTTGGCAAAGATTTTTTAATTCATTTTGATGAAGAAAAAATTATTGTTAATTATACTGGTGCAGAAAATCCAATTGAAGTTGCTTGGAATTAGTAAATTTTTGTGTGAAGCATAATTCTTGCATGATGGGTCATACTAGAGTACAGAGTTATGAATTTGATAACTCTACACATGCAAGAAAGGAGTAAATCACATGAAGCAAAAATATGTAATACTTCCCGCAATTAGTATGGCTTTATTATTAACTGGTTGCGGTACAAATAAAAGAAATGATAATAATACAGATAGAGCAATTCGAGTAACAGACCAAAATAATACCTCTGAAACAGTTCGTGCAACGGAACCAATAAGAGAAAATCATAATAACAGAAATCATGATACTATCATAGATGATGCGGGTGATGTGGTAGATGATGTTATTGACGGCGGTAGAGATGTTGTAGATGATGTTGCTGATGCCGGCAAAAATGTAGTTGATGATGTTGCTGACGCAGGTGATAATTTAGTAAGTGATGTAGAAGATACAAATAATAATAATTCTAACCGTTAGGAAAATTTTTAATTAAAGATTTTTAAAGATAACAAAAAGCCGGAGCTGTTCCGGCTTTTTTGTTATTCATTAATTTGATTTTGGAATGCCTTTTTCATTGTAATATAATCCGAAAGCTATGCCACAGATACCACCTAAAATATGTGTCAACTGTGAAATATTGTCCATTGTTGTCACACCTGCAATAATTTCTTTGCCAATATAAATTACAACAACTATCATCAAAGTCAGTGGAATTTTTCCAGATTTGACTGACGTACAAGAACATAATATTATCATCATGAATGCAATGCCACTTGCGCCTAGTAATCCGGAATTTGTTACAAGAACGTTCGCAATACCGCCAACTAATGCAGTAATTGCCATCATACTGAGAAGCCTTTTACTTCCGTATTTTTCTTCTAACATAGGTCCTATTAAAGTAATTAGAAAAAAATTATTCATGTAATGCGAAATATCCGCATGTCCTAATACATAAGTTATCATTCTGATATACATCATAATATCTTTAGGGCTTGTCTTGTAACATATAAAAAGTCCTTTTGTAGATGTTCCATCTGTTGCATAGCCGAATAGCAATATTACAAATGAAATTACTGTATACCAGATTATTACAGGAGAATTGACTTCAATTTTGGGTAGTTTTTTTTGTAGTTCTGGTAGTTTCATGTTATTTTAAATTTTAGAATAGCCGAAACTATTTACAATAGCATCTACTTTTGCGCCTTTTTTGCATAATTCACATTCTGACGGAGTTGCTGTTTTATATTCTGGCAAATCACTTAAATGAAATACGCTGTCAATTTCAATGCCGTGATAGTCTTTAATCGCACTGAAAATAGAAGCAATGCCCACTAGTACACCGCTGTAATATTGCAAGCAATCTACAGAACGTGTAATAGATTTCCCTGTAGAAACAGAAGACATTAAAAGCAGAATATTTTTATTATAAATATATTTCTGCAAATTGTCACGGAAAATCATTTGATTATTCATGTTAGTTTCTGGTGTAATTACGGCAATATCCTGACCGCCGTTCATACTTCTGCCATTGTCAGCGAGTTCATGTGCTAAGAATGCACCAATAACTTGTGTCCCTTCAAAGCAAAGAATCGTATCAATTTTTTTGGAATGTGCATAAGCTTTCGCTAATTCATGCGCTGCTTCTTTTGCAGCACGGTACTGTGTTTTAATTGTTGTCATGTCAACAAAATAATTAACATGAGAATGATTCGTTGCGAAATGTCCGGGGATTAATCCCAAACGAACATTTTTATTATTTTTCGCTGTAATATCAATTTGTCTTGTTTCCATTTTCTTCCTCCTACAAATATTAAAATAAAAAATTACCTTGTAAAAACTAGGCTACATATTTATTATAGCAAATTGTCTTGTAATTGT
>CAMWHN010000118.1 GCA_947174085.1 uncultured Ruminococcus sp. | reverse complement strand
CTGGAAAATACATGTGTATTTACTAAAAAAACTAATTTATTTTTAAAAATTTTGTATGCATTTCCAATTGATTTTTTTTCTAAAATAGCATATAATTAATATGTTAAAAATAAAAAAATTTGGAAAGGATTTGTTTGTTATGGGAGTAAAAGTTGTAAAATTTGGCGGTAGTAGTCTAGCTGATGCGAATCAGATTAAAAAAGCGAGTACTATTATAAAAAGCGATTCAGAAAGACGTTTTGTTGTGCCTTCTGCACCCGGTAAACGTTTTTCAGATGATATTAAAGTAACTGATATGTTATATGCTTGTTATGAAAAAGCTAGTCTTGGTGAAAATTTTGATTCAGATTTTCAGAATATTAAAAATCGCTATCAAGAAATTATTGACGGTTTAGAATTAGATTTATCTCTGGAAGAAGAATTTGCAGAAATTAAGAAAAATTTAGCAACTGCCGGTAAAGAATATGCCGCAAGCCGTGGAGAATTTTTAAATGGCAAAATTATTGCAAAATATTTAGATTTTGAATTTATTGACGCTGCTGATGTGATTGTATTTAGTGATGATGGTATTATGCAACGTCATGAAACAAGAGCAAAATTAAGAGAACGTTTAAAAGATGTTTCACATGCTGTAATTCCCGGATTTTATGGAAAATCCGTGAGCGGTGTTGTAAGAACTTTCTCTCGTGGCGGTTCTGATGTAACAGGCTCACTTGTCGCAAGAGCTTTACATGCATCTATTTATGAAAACTGGACAGATGTTTCTGGTGTACTGGTGGCAGACCCTAGAGTTGTGGAAAATCCGGTTGTGATTCCAGTTATCACTTACAAAGAATTAAGAGAATTATCTTACATGGGCTTTTCTGTTCTGCATGAAGATGCTATTTTCCCTGTTCGTACAGCAGGTATTCCAATTAATATTAAAAATACAAATAAGCCAGAAGATGCCGGAACATTAATTATTCCGGATAGCGACACGGAAGAAACCAGTGTACGCACAATTACAGGAATTGCCGGTAAAAAAGGCTTCTGTGCAGTCAATTTAGAAAAAGCTATGATGAATAGTGAAGTTGGATTTGTGCGTGATGTGTTAAATATTTTTGCAGATATGGGTATTTTAGTAGAACATATGCCGTCTGGTATTGATACATTAAGTATTATTGCTGATGCTGACGCTTTAAAAGGCAAAGAAGAACAATTACTTTCTGAATTAAGAAAAGCTGTTAATCCAGATGTATTAGAAATTGAACCAGATATTGCTTTGTTAGCAGTTGTAGGACGTGGCATGAGAAAAACAAGAGGAACTGCTGCAAGAATTTTTGCTTCTTTGGCACATGCAAGAATTAACGTGAAAATGATTGACCAAGGCTCAAGTGAATTAAATGTCATTGTTGGCGTAAATGAACATGATTTACATCAGGCAATCAGATGTATTTATGATGCATTTATCTCATCTACACTAGAAAAATAATTTATTTAATTTTAGAAAAAATCCTCTCATCTCTACAGGTGGGAGGATTTCAAAAATTTAAAGAAAATAAAATAATTAAAATTTTGCTGTCTTGTAAGAATACAGGACAGCATTTTTATAATTTTAATCATATTACATGATTTCAAAAAATATGGGCATACTGTTCTTGAAATTAAAAATAAATTAAAAACAGATAGGAGAGAATTACATGCCAAAACGAATTTATTCAAGTCTTAGTTTTGAAAATCACCCGTCTTTATATAGTTTTGCAAGCATTGCAGGACAAAAAGAGGGTGAAGGACCTATGAAAAACTGTTTTGACCATATTGAACAAGATGGAATGTTTGGAGAAAAAAATTGGGAAAAAGCGGAAAGTCGCTTACAAGCCAACACATTAAATTTAGCATTACAAAAAGGCAGATTGAAGCCAGTTGACGTTGATTGCATTATTGGAGGAGATTTAATTAATCAATGTACAGGGTCAAGCTTTGCTGTGAGAGAAACTAAAATCCCATTTTTAGGCGTTTACGGCGCATGTTCTACTATGGCAGAAAGTTTATTACTTGCCGGAATTTTGGTTGACGGCGGATATTCTTTTAGAACAGCAGCAGTTACTTCATCACACTTTTCAACAGCAGAAAGACAATTCCGATTTCCCTTGTCTTACGGCGGACAGAGAACACCTACAGCACAATGGACATGTACAGCGTCCGGTGCAGTTGTGGTGTCCGCCGAGGGAGGTGCGCCCTATGTTGTGGGTGGCTGTATCGGCAAAATTAACGACTTAGGTGTGACAGATGCAACAAATATGGGTGCGGCAATGGCACCTGCCGCCTGTGATACGATTTTAAGATATTTACAAGATACGTCAACAACACCTGAAACTTATGACGCAATTATTACTGGAGATTTAGGCAATATTGGCTCGCCGTTACTAATAGATTTATTATTAAAACAGGGTATTGATATTTCCAGTGTGCATCAAGATTGTGGTGTATTAATGTTTGATGAACAAAAACAAGATACCCATGCCGGAGGGTCTGGCTGTGGCTGTTCAGCAAGTATTTTATGCGGTTATTTCTTGCCAAAATTACAAACTGGTGAAATGAAAAAAATTTTATTCGCCGCAACAGGTGCATTATTATCTGCTATGTCATCACAGCAAGGCGAAAGCATTCCGGCAATTTGTCATTTAGTAGAAATTCGCAGTCAGGAGGGATTATCATGCTAATGGAATTACTCAAAGCTTTTTTTGTAGGCGGAATTATTTGCGCTATCGGGCAATTATTTATTGATTACACAAAATTAACACCAGCCAGAATTTTAACAGCTTACGTCATTGCAGGTGTGATATTATCTGCAATTGGCATTTATCAGCCTTTGGTTGAATTTGCTGGAGCAGGTGCAACTGTGCCTTTAACAGGATTCGGGCATTTACTCGCACAGGGCGTTCGTGATGCAATTTCTGAAAAAGGTGCATTAGGTATTTTATCAGGTGGCATGAGTTCTGCTTCCGGAGGAATTACTGCTGCATTACTTGCCGGATTGCTTGCGTCATTATGTTTCCAAAAGCGTATGAAAACTTAAAAATTAAAAATCCCCACTAATTTTGCTTAGCGGGGGTTTTTATTTGGCAATTTTTTTATTTTAAAAATAGCGGATAAAATAAAACCAAAAACGGCATGTTAATTTCACATGCCGTTTCTGGTGTATATATCTTAGGAGAGTGTTAGAAAATACCCATGATATTAGATTGATTTGCTGGAGAAGCTGTATGATTTGTCTGCTTATTATTGATAACTTGTTCAGCCAGTTCAGAATATTCTGACGGAATCATATATTTAGAATTATTTATCACAAGTACATAGCAAGGCTCAGAGCTGATATAATATTTTCTTGCGATTTGCATTAAATCCTGTAGCGATGTATCTAAGTCAATGATAGAATAAATTGTATTTTGATAACTTGGAATATTTGTAGCATCTGGTTTCACAAAAATAGCTTGTAATGTATTTGACGGATATTGCAAAGAGCTTGTTTGATAAGTTTCTGGTGCATAAATTCTAATATCTAATTTTTGCGTATCTGTACCCAAAATAGAATAATATTTTTGATATAAACTAAATTCTTCAAATCCCCATTTTTGAAGCAATGCATAAGTTTCCTGATTGCAAGCACGAACAGGCAAACCCACAATATTGCAAATAATTTCACTTGTGCGGAAATCTTCACTTGTCATATTTTTTAAGTCTTGTAAATAGCATTCTGTTAAGAGATTTAAATTTGATTCTACGTCTGAAAGTTGTATCTGCATATATTGTTCTGATTCATAAGAACGATAATAATCATTTGTATTAGGCGGAGCTGCTGCAAAATTGATTTTACTTGGATAATAAGTTTTTGACATATTATTATCATATTGCTTATATGTGTTTTCTAAACGGGATTTTAGAAGATTATAATTTGCTTCTGCATAGACCTCTGTGCCAATGCACATATCCATGAGATTAATATATTCGTCTGCATATAACTCATAAGTTCTATAAATAGCAGAGCCAGTAATTGTATAATAAGTAATACCAAGTGTTGCACAACTTGAAATATGAGGTATATATTTTGGGTCAATTTTATAAGTATAAGTATTATTATAATTATTATCATAATATTCAGCAGATTCTACCTGCTCATAATATTCACCATAATATTCACCATAATATTCATCATAATATTCATAGCTATTATTATAGTTATTATAGTTAAGTTCATAGTAGCCATCTATTGCATTTTCTAACTGTGTGCTATAATGATTTTTGCGATTTTGATTGCATTCTTTTTGGAAATCCTGAATTTTAGAGATGATTTCTTTGTCTTTGAAATTTAATTGATAACCAATATCATCATAATAATTACCTTCAAATTCTAATTTTATAGAAGTGACACTTGCCAAAGCTGGAATATAATAAGCTCGTCCGAATGCATTTGTTGCTGAAATAGAGAACATACTAGCAAGTGCTACTACAACTGTGATAATATAGCAAATCGCACTGAACCAGAATTTCTTGAATCCTCTTTTGCGGATAACTTCCATGATAAAATAAACAATAGCACTGAAAATTAAAACTGGAATTAATGCTTCTATTCCTGATTCTAATATGCACAAAATGCAAACTGTAATTGCTGTCAGAATCACATAATAAATGCCAATATATACAAATGGTTTGCCAACATGTTCGGCTTTTCTATGTTCATATAATCTCCATGCGAGAATTAAAATAGCAACTGTGAGAACTACAATAATCAATATCCAACGCAAATAGGCAGGAACTAAGCCTAAATCTCCTAATTCTCCAGCAGAGGCTGTATAAGTACTCCCATAAGAGTAATAAACATCACTAGTTTTTTCAAAAACAAGATAAATTAAATAAATCAAACCGCCAATTGGACTTGTATAGCCGATAAATTCCCAAGAGTATTCAAAATCCATGGTATCAATTATCTCTGTAATGACAGCAAGAATTGCCGCAAATGTTCCGGGGATTAATAAATTTAATAAAATATTTGTATAAATATTTTCAAATAACGTACCGCAACAACTAGCAACGAATGAAGAAATTGTGTAATATAGACACATCAGGAAAAATAAACCAATGGTAATTAATAAATAATATTTATAAATAGTATTTAATTGACCAATCTCATGAGAATCCATTACAGAACGTACAATCGGTGTCATAATAAATAATACAATCCAGCCTAATAAAACAGCTCCTATATAGGGGATTACATACATGCCCAAACCGCCTAAATAATCACTGAAAAAGCGTTGTTTGCCAGTTAAAGGCAAGGAATATAACATATCCACTTTGGATTTATCCCATTCCTCACGATAGGCATTTATACCAAAAAATATGCCTAATAGCACGGCAATTCCAAAACAGAAACAACCAATTGCCATGTATGCTTCATAGTTAAAATTATAACTGGAATAATCATGTGTCAGCTCTCTTCTCTCAGAATAATATACTTCCAGCATGCCACTGCCCATAATTAATGGAATGCCTAATAACTGCAAAATACAAGTAACGATAAAAAATTTTTTATTTTGACTGACAAGACGAAACGCATTTCTTGCCGGAAAACTATGCAAAAACTTGGCTGTCATAACCCAATACCTCCAATTCGTAAATAAAAACTTCTTCCAGTGATAACGGTACCATGTCCGCTAGCACAGGCTTAAATGGTGCTAATGCTTGGTGAATTTCTTCTTCTTCGCCTTTGGCAATAATATGATAAATACTTTGGGTCCTTTCAAAATGCAGAATTTCTAAACTTGGGAAATCTTTTGCTGTGAAAACTCTTGTTTTATCTGCGAATGCTGTTTGAATTTTATGCACTGTGCCTTTTAAGCTGTCTAACTGCCTGTTAAATACAATTTTACCATGATGCAATAACCCTGCCATGTCGCACATTTCGTTAATTTCTTTGAGATTATGCGAAGAAATTACGACTGTTAATTCTCTTTCGCACATAGCATCAACAAGCATACGTTTTACAATAATTCTCATAGTGGGGTCAAGTCCGTCAAATGCTTCGTCCAGTAATAAATACGGTGTACAACATGCGATACCAATAATTACTATTGCTTGCCGTTTCATGCCTTTTGAGAATGTATTAATTTTTTTATTGCGTGGCAATTGGATTGCACTTTCTAATTTTTCAAAAATTTCTTCTGAAAAGCTTGGATAAAATTGTTTATAAAAATCTTTTAATTGCATGAGCGTAAAATTAGAAAACTGAATCGTCTCGTCATTAATAAAAAATACTTTTTGTTTTGCCTGAATATTATCATAGACAGGCTCACCATCAATTAATACTTCTCCGCTTTCTTGTTTATAAATACCGCTGAATAATCTTAAAATCGTTGATTTTCCTGCACCGTTAGAGCCTAATAAGCCAAAAGCTGTGCCTTTAGGGATTTCTAAATCCACGCCGTCCAGTGCTTTAAAATCTTCAAACTGTTTTACAGTTGCTTTTAACTGCATCATGATAGATTATCTCCTTTCTGAATTTGATTTGCAATTTTAGAAATACGTTCTTTTAGAGTTTCCTGACTGATTCCGACATCAAGTGCATGTGTCACAGAAATATCAAAATCTTCCAGCATATGCTCTTGTGCAATTAATACATCAGGCTTTGTGATAAAACTTCCTCGTCCTGCAAGAGAATAAATAATATTATCACGCTCTAACAGAGAATACGCTTTTGCAACTGTATTCGGATTCACGCCTAACTGTGTCGCTAAATTACGAACACTTGGCAATTTATCATTTTCACTTAACACACCTTTTAGAATCAATTCAATCACTCTCCTGTATAATTGTTCATAAATCGGAATACGGCTCATCAAGTCAATATCAAACATGTTTTTCACCCCGCTTTCCATAAATTTAAAAATTTTTTTGTCATACTTGTATTAATTATATTAGTACATATATATTATACCATGA
>CAMWHN010000117.1 GCA_947174085.1 uncultured Ruminococcus sp. | reverse complement strand
CTATATTAGTCAAATCTATAAAAAATATATCATCTATTAGATTACTTTTATCAAGTTCCTGTTCAAGTTTATATGCCAATAATGTTTTTCCGATTCCGCTGACCCCGCTTATGTATAAAAATTTTTTATCAATCAATTTATTGAATGATTCTTCTATATCATAATAATAATTTTCAGGCATATGTGGAAGTTTAGTTCTATTAATTTTTGATGAAAAAATTTCAGGTATTTCTGGTATAAATTTGGAAAGCTGATTTAATTTCAACGGCTTATTGACAAGAATTTTTTCGATATAATCTATAATTCCCCTTAAATCATGCCATTTTATGTCAATATTATACTTATTCTCTTGTTTTTTGACAAAATTTGCAAAATTTCTTCCACCGGATGCTGTTGCCTCCATTTTAGAAAATAAGTAAATAATTTTAACCTGTGGGTGATATTTTATCGCATGTTCAATGTCTTTTTCAGGCTTCTTGAAATCAGTGAAATAGTCCTTTTCGACACTATATTCCCCGACAATTTCAGCATCGTCTGAATAAGAATCAACTGTATAACCTACAGGTTCATTATTTTTATTAAGACCTCTGTTCTTCAGTAATGGATTATCTGTAATAAAATCCATTAATCTATACCCGAAAGATTCAAATTCAATATGATTCATTTTCAAAATTTTTTCTTCCAAAAGATTCATAGTAATTACCTCATAATTTTTAATAATACTTCAGATGTTTTTTGTGAGTTTCTGATAGAGTTTCATAAGTTCGGTGACACATTCGCTCTCTGTTATCTTCTTATCAAAGCCATAAGCGTTCATCACAGCGAAGTCATTAGCTTGGTGTGCCTTTCGGAGTTCAGGAGGCATTGTCAATTCGTCGTATAAGTCGGCAAGGGAGCAATCCGGATATTTATTCCGAGCGTTCAAGATAGCCTGTGCGGTATGTTCTATCTGTTTTACCTGCTCCGCCCTCAAAAAGAACATTATCAGGTACAACTACCGCCGCTTTACCTGTGGATTTCAGAATAGTATTGATATGCTGAACAAAATTAAGCTGTTTGTTTGAACTGGTAGTCCAGAAGTCCTGACGGTTATATACCAAATCTTCGCTTTCCTGTTCTCCGTTCTCGTTAGTAAAAGTCATAGACGACTTCTTACCAAACGGCGGATTTGTCAATACATAGTCATATCTGTCTCCTGTATCTGTCAACAGGGCATCGCCAAGAGTTACCGGAATATTTCCATAAATATCGCCGATATTGTGCAGATAAAGATTCATCAGACAAAGTTTGAATGTGTTTGCTACTATCTCGTTTCCGTGGAATGCTTCGGATTTCAGAAACTCTTTCTGTTCACGGTCAAGAGTGTAATTTTCTGCAATAAAATCCTGTGCAGACAGCAGAAAACCACCGCTTCCGCAACATGGGTCAATGACTGTTTTCATAGGTTCGGGACGGATACATTTAACCATTGCTTTTATAAGCGGACGTGGTGTAAAATACTGTCCTGCACCGCTTTTAACGTCCTCAGCGTTTTTCTGGAGAAGTCCTTCATAAATTTCTCCCTTTACGTCCGACGACATTGAAACCCATTTTTCCGTGTCTATCATTGACACAATACGGCTTAATACAGCCGGATTATTTATTTTATTGGTTGCACCCCTGAAAATCTTTCCGAGAATACCGCCCTGCTCTCCGAGTTTTTCAAGAATGGAGCGGTATTTTTCTTCAAGTTCCACACCTTTTAAAATGCTAATATCGTTCCAGCCGTAGCCGTCGGGAATACCAGTCTGACGTTTGTATGGCGGTTTTGAGTATTCGTCGGACATTTTTAAAAATATAAGATATGTAAGCTGTTCGAGATAGTCTCCGTAGGAAACACCGTCGTCACGTAGAGGATTGCACATGCCCCAAACTTTCGAGATTATGGTTGTTAATTGTTCAGACATTATTTTCCTCCTCTGCATATAACTTAACATTATTTAAAAATTCATAATCTTTTAGTATGTCATCTAAAATTTCATGAATAAACTGTGATACTTGATTATAATCTTCGATTACTCTTTTTAATGTAAGAATTACAGGCATACGTAATTCCATTCCATAACTGGAGAAAGAAGTTATATTGGGTGAAATCCGATGTGTCATTTTGTTGCGAAAATTTTTTACATAATCATAATTTCCCTCCCATGGTTCTACATTTAAATCGTCTTGCTGTTGCATATATGCATATACTTTCTTGGCAAATGCTTTCGCTTTTTTTCCTTGTTGAGCATCATGAAACAATTGCTCTGCGTATATTTTATCGAAAGGTTTGTTAATATTCTCTTTCAAATTAAAGAGTTGTGCTAATAAATCCCAAAGTGACTCTATTCTAAAAACAGCATTCTCCATATAATAAGTTGCTTGAAATTCTTCTTCAGAAGGCGACTGTAAAGGTTGCCATGTTTCAAAATCTAAGTCATCTGCTAAGTGGATTGTTTTATTTAAAGAAAATTTTATTTTTGTATCAACATCTTTAATTGTATTATAGATCGTTGCATAGTTGAAGAAACGCTGTATTAGGGGTTCGTCTTTTAGTATAGCTCCCATTAATACTTTTTCATCGCTATACCATACAGTAAATACATTATTACCATATGTAATAGAGTTAATGATAGATTTAAAATAATTTACTTCTTCGTTTTTCATTCAAGTCACTCCTCCTTCAAAAGCCTGTTTCAGTATGCTTTGCCTGAGAGCTTCGGCTTCCTGTAATGATTTATCTATTGTTTTTTCTATGCTGTCGCACATGGACAGACGAGATTCAATTTCTAAAACCGTTTCTTTTTGCTTGTGTAATTCTATTTTGGGAATGGTTAATTCCTTGATGTCTCCGACATTGACATGTGGTGAGGCAGACCCCCCTGTAATAGATTTGATAAAATTGGTAACATATGGTGAATTAAGCCAGTGCATTATAAAATATGGTGAATATTCTTCATTTGCACGTAACAGCATCATTCTTTGCCCTAAGCAAACCTCGGTATTCTCTGGTATTATACAAGCAATTCCAAGAATAGCACCTTCTCGACTATAGAGAACATCACCAGAATGTGGTTTCAAACGCTTTATTCTATCATTAAATGTTTCCTCTGAAACATAATTCTGCTCCGTTAAATCTAAATATCCTCTATGAAAATTTGTTGTTCTTAAGCACAATTTACCAATAGATACCCATTTGGGCGTTGAGTGAGGACAGTCAACAATATTCATGCAAACCTCTTTAATTTTACAAAAGCTATTAAATTTTTCAAACGCCTCTTTTAGCACCGCCTGCCGATATATTTTAAGCTGTTGTTTAGTTTTTTTCAGAGTTTCCACACCGCTGTCAAGCTGAGAAAACAGCTCCTCTATTTTAGACACTATTCGTTGTTGTTCATCAAGTGACGGAACTGCTACTTTAATTTTTGAATATTGCTGAATCCAATACCGCTTATGTGTACTGCTGTCAAACTGTATTATCTGCATACGATAATAAATAAATTTCGGCAATACAAGATTAGTATTAGCTGTTAAAATCTTCATTGCAGACGATTTAACTTTAAATTTAAAATTTACATATCTGCTTGCTGTTGTAAAATCGTCAAAAATGATAACGGGTAGAGAATCATAAATACCACTTTCCTCGTTAGTATAGCCAAGTATAAAGGACTTTCCAGCGGTTAAAACAGGGGTTTTATAATTATCATTGTAATCTGTTTTTTCAACGATATATGGAGTTGGTTGCTCATATGACAACAATTCTCCAAGTTCATATTTTTGCCAAGACACATTTAATTTTCCTTTCACTTTATGACTTATTTTTCCTTATATAACACTCAACACAGTTTAATCTATCTTTAAGCTGTATTAAATCATGTGTCTTTCCCCAACAAATTGCACAGTATCTTATATTTTTAGGGTCGTCTGATAAAGTTATATATGGATATTCAATACGTTCCCACTCTCCAACTTCTTTTAAATTATGTCTGATAATTTTGCTTTCTAAGTCGTTAGCTTTTCGCAGTGTTTCATTTTCTTCTTTAAGTCTTGCAATCTCAGCTTGCATATCTAAAGCCTGATTACCTAAATCAAGCAATTGTCTATAAAGTTCAATATTATCTGCTTTTTGAGCTATACCAATTGCATCTTTAATTCCTTCATACAATCCCATAGTTTGCCTCCTTTATGCAACTAAAACTTCATTCATTTCAATTAAAATATCCTCGTAGCTGTCCCCGAAAACCTCGTAAAATCTGCCTAAACCGCCCATATGGTCAAAAGGACTTAGTTCAAGGTCAGACGGTTCAACGCTCAGGGACGCTGTGATATGTTCTTTTATAAGTCTCAACCATTCCATCTATTCTTCCGTAAAATGAATCGCACCAGCATTTTTTCGGAGAGTCCACTGCATGAAATTATAGTTTATTCTGTCCGTAAACGGCTGTAAATTATCGGAATATCCCATTTCAAAACGGATAATCGATATAAGGTCAGTAAGCTGTGAAACTATTCCACGCTTAATCTTATCGGGCTTGCTTATAGCATAGCAGTCCCACAGACGTTCAACTGTTATCCCCTTTGATTTCAGCTTTTCATACAGTTTTTTAAGACTTTCTATCGCCATAGGACGATTTTTATAACTTTCGTTGTAAATTATACGCAAAGCCGTTATTTCGTCCTGATTTTCCTCTATAAATTCACGGAAAGTCTTTATAGTTCTCTCAATATTCTTTTCCTGCTCAGACGAATATCCCGCAAAAAGCACAGTATCGAGGTTAACATTGTCAATAATCTGCTCATGACTGCGATGTATATTCTCAATAAAATTTCTCAAATCAGGATTACAGAACGGTTTTACAGCCTCATCAGTAAGAACTTTTGACGCTTCGGCTAACTGAATTTCATTAGGTTCAGAATCCTGACTGTCGTTCATTGCCTTTTTCCTGATAATGTCCTCGTCAAATGCGTCCAGAAGTTTTTCAGCAAGTTTTTCAACAAAAACATCTGCCAGTTTTTTAAATTCTTTACGTTCACCGTTAGTCATTCTGCTGTTAAGACGTATAAGACGATTTGCAAGCGATGTGAGTATATCTTCGTCCCTTGAACCAAGTACAACATTTAACATCAGTTCTTTCACGGAAATGGTTGGTTTTCGTTCAAGAGTTCGGGTTTCTGTCTTTTGGGATTTCGTGACACCGACAGCATCAACTATAACAAAATGGTCTTTATTCTCAGAAGCGGACGGCGTTACTTTCTGCAAATCATCTTTTCCGAGAGTACGTGTGCCACGACCTTTCATCTGTTCGAAATAGTTTTTACTTCTGACATCACGCATGAATATCAGGCACTCAATAGGTCTGACATCTGTTCCTGTTGCAATCATATCAACAGTAACGGCAATTCTTGGATAGTAACTGTTACGGAACTCTGAAAGTATAGCTTCAGGATTCACAGCGGAATAAGTGACTTTCTTACAAAATTCGTTACCCTCTCCGAACTCATCACGAACTATCTGAATAATATCATCTGCATGACTGTCAGTCTTGGCAAATATAAGAGTTTTCGGAACTTCTTT
Organism: uncultured Ruminococcus sp.; assembly: GCA_947174085.1. GTDB lineage: Bacteria > Bacillota > Clostridia > Oscillospirales > Ruminococcaceae > UBA3855. The sequence continues at coordinate 1,426 of CAMWHN010000117.1, read as the reverse complement.
TCTTTTCGGAAATAATGTTGTGTAAAGATTGTTCTTAAAAGTACGGATAACAGTTCTTATCTGACTTGGATTTACAATATCACGGTCAAGTTGAGCAGGCTTGTAGTTCACATCTTCATCAAGCTGTTTCCATCGTTTATCCCTTGATAGACGATTTCTTGATTCTATAAGCTGTTTCATAATACAAGCACCGTTTTTGCTTATATTGGTTTCAATCAGGAATATGTCCTCACCGACATTTACACCATCAATAATAGCCTGCTCTCTTGAATACTCACTCACAATATTCTCATTAAAATACGCAAATGTTCTTTTATCGGGAGTAGCAGTCAGTCCCACAATAAACGCATCGAAATATTCAAGCACCTGATTCCAGACATTATATATTGAACGGTGGCACTCATCAACAATAATACAGTCAAAAAATTCCGGCGGATATTTCTCATTATATACTACTTCTTTTGGTGATTTCTTTTCAAGAGATGTTACCTGTTCCAAAGATACTTCATCAATGGATTCATCTGTTTCTTCACCTTTGAGTATGGAGTACATTCTCTGAATTGTACTTATACAAATCTGAACATCTGACGGAATATATGAGCTTTTCAGTCTGCGAACACCATATATCTCAGAAAAAGAACGATTTTCATCATTTGGACGATACGCAAGAAACTCACGCTCTGCCTGTTCTCCAAGACTTTTGGTATCAACAAGGAATAAAATACGGTTCGTCTTGCCATATTTCAGCATACGGTATGCAGAAGTTATAGCAGTGAAAGTCTTTCCAGCACCTGTAGCCATTTGTATCAATGCCCTTGACTTATTTTCAGATAAAGATTTATCAAGATTTTTAATTGCTGTAACCTGACAAGCTCGGAAACCTGTTCCGTCAAATTCCGGAAAATTTTTCATATTATTACGAACAGTATCATTTTGTTTTATAAGACGTGCAAGTGTTTCCGGTCTATGAAAAGTGAATATATTACGTGAGCAATATTTTATATCGCTATAATCTGTAAAACGAGTCAGTTTGTCAGTAGCCTCATATGCAAAACGTATTTTATAGCCGTTCCTGACCCACTTGAATGAACTGTTAGCATAGCGTGCTGACTGGTTCTCAACTGATGTTATATATTCTCCGGCTTCACTTTTCTTAGTTTCAACTACACCAACAGGATTTCCACTAACAAAAAGAGCATAATCAACTGGACCTGTATCGGTCGGAAACTCACGTACAGCAACGCCAACAGAAGCATTTAGATTAAGCTCTTTCATATCCTGAATAACCCAGCCAGACATAATAAGTTTTTCATCAATTTTCTTTCTTGCTTTCTGTTCTGGTGTCATAAATCTAATCCCCCATTTTTTATTGAATCTTTACACTGTATCTTATACAAATCTCCGAGCCCACGAGACATCTCAGGAT
>CAMWHN010000116.1 GCA_947174085.1 uncultured Ruminococcus sp. | reverse complement strand
TGTATGTCTATTGCATTTTAACAAGACAAAGTACTTCGCAAGAAGAATTAGAATCTGATGGCTGTCTTGCCCGTGAAAATTATATGGCATATCGCATTCAAGAAGCTATGAAAAATTATAAAAAAATTTTAATTGTCACAGGCGGATTTCACTCTTGGGGATTATCAGAATTATTAAAAACTAAAATAAAACCTGTAAGATTACATCGCTTTTCTGAAGAAGTTCAAAACTGTTATCCGATTGCTTATTCTTATGAATCGGCAGATGCCTTGCGTGGCTATGCATCAGGTATGCTACACCCTGCATTTTATGATAATATTATGAAAGATTTAGAGCAATGCGAAAATCCAGAGGGAATTTATCAAAAGCATGCATTAGATTTAATTACGCAGACGGCTAAGGCAAGTACAAAAAAAGATATTATGCTGTCAATTGCAGATATGACTTCTGCATATGCACTCACGCAAGGGCTTGCTAGTCTAAGAAATTCACAAGAAGCAGGAATTTTTGAAGTCTATGACGGTGTGACAGGGGCTTTTATTAAAGGTGAAAAAACAGTTGCTTCTGCTTTGCCGTTGGAATTACTAGCAAAACTTGCAACTGGTACTGCTATCGGATATATTGGAGATAATCAGCATAAGCCGCCTTTAATTGTAGATTTTGAAAATCAATGCAAAAAATTTCGGTTAAAAGCTAATACAGTTGTTCCGCAAGAAATAGATATTGCATTATTCAGTAACGAAAAAGAACAGGAAAAAAGTAAATTTTTTCATAGAATGCAGTTTTTAAATACAGATTTTTGCAAAATGCATAAAGGTCCTGATTTGCATGCCAATAAAGACAGAAGTCGTGTCAGAGAACAATGGCGTTATTGCAGAAGTCCCCAAACAGATTCTAGTTTAGTTCACCATACAACAGACGGTGCAACATTAGAAGAAGCTTGTCGTAAGGTTGCAACTAGAAATATAAGCCAAGAACGGCGTTGCGAAACTGTTGCACAAGTTAGTGTAGATTGTTTTTTGATAGGTATTATATTATCAAAACAAGATTATACGCTAATAGAAGAAATTTTAAATAACGATGGTGATTTTTTTTCTTTGGGAAATGGCTTGTATTATTTTGATATGCTACATGAATTAAGAAATTTATATCGTTTTGAAGATGCTAGAAATTTAAAATATTTAGAACAATGTTTTTCTAAATTAATTGCCTTGTTGCCGTCTATGGGAGCTGTGCAACCAGAACAGACACAGGATTGTATTAAAATCTGTAAATTATTATATAGCATAACCGGTAGAATACTTACACATAGGAGAGAAGAATTATATTCGGCTTTTGTAACGCTTACAGAACGAGAACAAAAAGAACCGTCTGTTTATGGTGCGGTTATGGGATTGCTTTATGCCATGAACGCTGAATATTTAAACAAAGCAGAATCTGCTATGCAAGGCTATTTAAAAGGCAGTGCTATTATGAAAAAACAAGGTGCTTTATATCTCAAAGGTTTATTTGCTACTGCGAGAGATATTGCTTTGACAGATAAAAATTTCTTATCTATGACAGATAATTTGCTTGCAAATATGAATTATGCAGATTTTATGGAGATTTTACCGTCATTGAGATTGGCATTTAGCTATTTTACGCCGTTTGAAATTCAGGATATTGCAAAAGAAGTCGCTTGTTTGCATGATGAAACAAGTGATAATTTACTAGAAGCAAAAGCACTAGATGAAGCATTTTTTTCATTTGGTGCGGAGCTAGATGCTGAAATTTTCAGAATATTGCGAGGTGAAAATTTATGCTGAATCAAGAAGAACAAGTTATAAACAGATGGCGTTTAGTTTTAGGAAAACAGTCTGATAAAAATTTAGATTTTCATGGCAATCATCAAGAATTAACATCTTTGCAAACAATGGAAGAATTACTGGATTATTTATATCAGCAAGCAAGCAGTGATGATGTACGCAATGATAATTCCAGTCGGCAGGGTAGTTTAGAAAAATCAAAATTAAATACTGCGGAATGGATTACGAAAATCAGAAAATTATTTCCAAAACAGACTGCTGAAATTCTAGAAAAACAGGCTTTAGAAGAATTTCATATGATAGAATTATTAACAGATAAAAAAGTTTTAGAACAAATTCAGCCGGATATGAATTTATTAAAAACTGTTCTGCAATTAAAGCATTTAATGTCTGGTGAAGTTCTGCAAACAGCCAAAAAAATTGCTCAACAAGTCGCTGAAGAATTAAGAAAAAAATTGGAAAATAGTATCAAGCGTTCTATTTTGGGAAGGCTTGACAGAAATAGCTCTAGTCCTGTGCATTCGGCTAGAAATTTAGATATGAAAAAAACAATTCGGAAAAATTTAAAAAATTATGATTCTGAAACAAAGCAATTAATTTTACAAAATGTGTATTTTAGCAATCGTGTAAAAAAATATAGCAACTGGCGTGTGATAATTGCCATTGATGAAAGTGGCTCTATGATGGGGTCTGTGATTTATAGTGCCGTTATGGCGCAAATTCTAGCAAAATTGCCTTTTGCTGATATTAAATTAATTATTTTTGATACTAGTATTGTAGATTTATCTGGCTATGTGGAAGACCCTGCTGAAATTCTAATGAGTGTGCAACTAGGTGGTGGCACGAATATTGGCAAAGCGTTAGCTTACTGTGAAAAATTAATTGAAACACCTGCGAAAACTTGCGTACTTTGTGTAACGGATTTATACGAGGGCGCACAAGAAAAATATTTATTAAATACTAGTAAAAATATTTTAGAATCCGGTGCAAAATTAAATTTCTTAACAGCTCTTGATGAAACAGCAAATCCGGCTTTTGATAAGCATTTAGGTCAGAAATTAGCAAATATGGGGGCTTTTGTTGGTGCGCTTACGCCGGAACAGTTAGGGGATTATATCGGCAAAATATTTTGTTAAATCATTTAGGAACTTGAAAGGAGGAAAGTTTTATGAATTTCTTGCAAGAAGCACTTGCTTTAGCAGACGAAAGCTATTTAATTGGTATGTCTAATAAAGGTATTTATAAACGTGCTTGTAAAGATTTAGAACATGCTGAAATTTTTGTAAATTATCAAGAAAATTTCGCTGAAGTTAATATAAATGGCGAAGTTTGTAATATTAAAAATCCGTTATGGGAAAGTTCTTGTTCTTGTCCGTCCCGAACAGTTTGCAGGCATTTAATTTCAGCAATATTATTTCTTCGTGAACAAAGTTCAGAGTCAGAAGATAATAATGCTACTGCGGAGCTGGAAGAAGATTTACAAGAGAGTTTGCCGGATTTGCTAAAACAAGAATTACAGCAAGTGTCACAGGCGCAGTTAAAAAAAGCCTTAGGCAATCAGACTAAATTTATGATTCCATGGATTCAGGAGCAAAAAATAATACTGGAAGAATCTAGTATTTTATCGGGAATTTTGCCAGATGAAAATCAAACTGCTGTGAGAATTGTTTATCCGTTAGCGCATTCGACTTGTGCTTGTCATAAAAAAGAATTATGTGCGCATAAAGCTATTATTATTTTAGCGTGGCAAGTAAAGCAAAATTTGATAAAAGCAGAAGATTTTTTAGAACAAATACAGTGTTTAGATTTAAAAAATATACAAGATATTCAAGATAGTGCCAAAAGAAGTTATGATTTGTTATATAATATTCTAAAATGGGGTCTTGTGAGGATACCCGAAAATATGCCGGAGCATTTAGAAGCTTCTGCTGTACAAAGTCATGCTCTGAAAATGGCTGATGCTGAGCGAATGCTTCGAGAAATTGGCAGTAGCTTAGCAGAATGCCGTGACCGTCGAGCTGTGTTTCAACTTGAAATATTTTTACAGAAAATTTGTACTTGTGCCGAATGTTTATTAAATTTACAGAAAGAATCTATTTTAGTATCAGATTTAGGACAGTTTAAAAAAACTTATCAGGAATATTCACAGGATTTAGAAATTCTCCCGATTGGACAAAGAAAAATTGAAACACATGAATATATCGGCGTTAATTATTATTTTTTAAATTTAGATTACCATGCAGAACAGAAATTTTTAATTTATTCTGATATTAGACCTGTATTTTATGAGGGAAAAGCTTATCCTAAAAGTTCTGTTCCGTGGAATGCAGATGTGCCTATTGCTAAACTCATGCATAATAAAATGGTTTTAAAATATGCCAAAATCAGTGACGGCAAATTATCAAGCTCTAAAGAAACTAAAATTGTTTTTCAAACAAAGGCAATTTTAAATTGCGAAGAAATTAGAAATTTAATTTATTTTGATTTCAGAAAATTAGCAATTGATTATAGTCAGAAAAATTTAAATTTTGAAACTGATAGGCTTTGTTTTGTGAAACCGTCTGCCTGCTTATATAGTGGCTTTGATACCCATGCACAATGCTATCAAATGCGAATTGCTGATAACTCTGGAAATGTCATTTGTATGCAAGTCAGATATAAAGCTGAAAATAAAAAATTTATTAATCTGTTAGAGAATATTGGAAATATTATGTTAAAAAATCCAGAACAAGATACAGTTTGGTTATGTTCTGTTTATTTTGAAAACGGCAAATTAAATTTATATCCGATTGAAATTTATGATTTTATTTCTATGCCGGATTCTATTCCAGAATATAGCTTACCGTCTGAATTTGAAAATTATCAGCCGAATTATATCAATCAGATTTTTATGCTATTACAAGACGTGCAGAATGAATTATGTGCATTATTACAAAGTGGTTCACAATCGGCATATATTGATAATTTTAAAAAATATCAGACACAAGCAGAATATTCTGGTATGCATGGTTTTTCGGATTTGTTACAGGAATTAATAGAAAAATTAGAACAAACTCGGCATGTATTACAGGATAATAGTAAAGCGATTTTAGATTTATTAATTAAAACACAAAAATATATTCGCATTGGCATAAAAAAATTAGAAATTTTTTATGCATTAGATGCTATGAAATTCAGAAAGGAAGATTTGTTATTATGATGTTTTTGAACCAAGCAGGAAAAAATTATCCAAAACTGAGAAAAGCACTTAGGGATATTGGTGTTTATGAAAGTTCTCTGGAAATTGCAGAAAAATATCTGGATTTAGAAAATGATAGAAATGATATGCTATTAGAACAAATTCCAGAACAGGATTTTTCAAAACTAAATATAGGTTATACAAAAGAAAGTAATTTAAATTCTGCTGTTGAAAACGAAATTAATCGCAAAGATTCTCAAGAATTATTTGAAAGATATATTTTATTAAGTTATGCAATTGCAGGTATAGACTGTGGGAAACTTGGAATATTCAGAAGAGCAGGCGATGATATTTATTATTTGAAAATTAAAAAATTAATACAAGAAGCATTAAAAATTAAATTCATGGGGGAAGCCGAATTTGTAGCACAAGCCATTTATTTTACATGGAAGGCTTTTAATGCCAGTCATTATAATTCTGTCATCAGTTCTTGGAAATGTGGAAATGAAAGCCCCACAGTTTGTGTAAAATCTTTGCAATATATTAAAAATTATCAATTAAGATTATTCGTAACACTAACAGCATTACATAACGAAGTTGCAAAAGATGATACAAAAAATGTAACAGAATTACTTGCTAAATTATCTTTCCAGAAAAAAATTATCCGACAGCAAATGCTGGAAAGTTTGGATTTACTAATTCAGCAAAAGCAGAAATATCCGATATATTTTAATATAGAAGAATATTTAATGCTAGCTTTAGCAGAGGCAAGCTATTTTGATAAAAAATACAGCATTTCGTTCCATTTATTACAACCAGAAAAAATTGTAAAACTTGCTGAACTTGCATTAGAAACATTTAGAAATCCAGAACGGACTTTTTTTGTATTGAGCGAAATCAAAACGCCATCACAAAAATATATTTCTTTGCTTGCGCATGTTTCCAAACAAAAATTAAAAACCTGTGATGAACATTTGGCAAAGCTTGCAAAAAAATTCCCTGCAATATATCAAACGCAAGTTGCTACAGAAATTAATGCAGTAATTGCGGAAAAAATGCAAAAAATTTTTAAATCTGTTTGTCAAAATTATCAGCCAGAAATTTCTGTCAAAGAACAAGCAAGATTACATTGCGCAGATATTTTTACAAAAGATAATTCAAATTTTAAAACTGAAATTCAAAAATACTTACTTGGTGAAGTCAGCACAGGAGATTTTCAGAAAATTCTGCCAAATTTAAAATTAAATCTAGCTTGGAGTGATGTTAGTAATGTAGATTATGTAAAAGCCTATGGCTTAGATATATTTGCAGAACGTTGCATTTGTTTAATTGCAATATTGTCTGATGATAAATTTTGGATTTCTTGGATTATTAAATCACTGTTAGGCTATGAATTAAATAACAACGAAAAAATTTTTGTTCAAATTTTGCGTAAACATCAAGTATCTATTGAACAAATATTACAAGCTTGTTCAGAACATATTGCAAGGCTTTATCTGCCAAAAGATAAACAAGAAGCAAAACAGAAAATTTTTAAAGCTTTTGCTAAGTTTATGCCTGAAGTATTAGGCTTACTAGATATAAAATCTTTGTCTATAGAAGCAAGATGTCTATATATAGAAATACTCGGCGAGAATAATAAATATCAGCATATGTCAGAATTATTTGCAATGACAGAAGATTCCAGCAAAACTGTTAGAAGTTTAGTAATAAATTATTTGCCCAAACCCACCGATAGCATAAACGAAAAATTATTAGCTTTATTAAATGGCAAAAAAGTTGCACAACGTGAGATTGCAGTTAGTTTATTAGAAAAAAATTTCCCTGCAACTTGGGAAAATGCTGTACAAAATGCGTTTGAAGCTGAAAAAAATGAAAAATTAAAAATCAGATTAGGAAATTTATTAGGAGCTGAAAATTCACAAGAAATTCAGCAAATTACAAATGAAACTATAGTGGATAGTCTAACCAAAGGTAATAAAGCAAAAAAAACAGTATTTCTATTTAAAAATGCGTTTACACCTGTGCATACTCTTGAAA
>CAMWHN010000115.1 GCA_947174085.1 uncultured Ruminococcus sp. | reverse complement strand
TAAAACTAAATTTTAAATTTTTCGTGATTTCAAACAAGAACAAAACAGCTTTTTTGTTTATTTTAACAAGAAATTTTTAGAAATTGGACATAAATTTTCTTATAATTTTCACACTCTTTACACAGGCATTTAATAAAATGTTTACTAGTGCTGATTTAAAATTAATAATTCAAAAATTAGAAATATTTTTTTAATAATTTATTAATATTTTTATGCGATACTATAAGAGTATATGTCTTTTTATGAAAAAAGCAAATATAATCCAAAAGAAAGGAAATTATTTTTTTATGGTTGAAATCAAGAATCTGTCAAAATATTACGGCAGAAATCCTGCGGTAAAGGGCATTGATTTTGAAATCCGTGATAATGAAATATTAGGATTTCTAGGGCCTAACGGCGCAGGCAAATCAACTACCATGAATATCATAGCTGGTTATTTACCGTCCACGGGTGGAACAGTGACTGTCAACGGCTTTGATATTACCGAACAGGCAGCAGAAGCAAAAAAATGCATTGGCTATTTGCCGGAAATACCGCCTGTTTATCCAGATATGCGAGTAGAAGAATATTTAAATTTTGTTGCCGGATTAAAAGGCGTTCCCAAATCTGAACGCAAGCAACAAGTAGAAACTTCTATGGAAAGATTACATATTACAGATATGCGCCGGCGGTTAATCCGCAATCTTTCAAAAGGCTATAAGCAACGTGTAGGCTTTGCACAGGCATTGCTTGGGAATCCTAAAATTTTAATTCTGGACGAGCCGACCGTTGGTTTAGACCCCACACAAGTTATGGAAGTTAGAAATTTAATTTTAGAACTCAAAAAAGACCATTCTATTATATTCAGCTCTCATATTTTAGCCGAAGTCAGTGCGGTTTGTGAACGTGTCGTAATTATTAACAAAGGCGAAATTATGGCAATTGATACAATTGAAAACTTAGAACATAGCATGACAGCAGATACAGTACTAAATTTAACAGCCGAAGGTGACAAAGAGAAAATTATTCGCTTGCTAAAAGATATTCGTGGTGTGATAACTATTTCTAATATTCAGGAAATTTCTGAAAACAGAAATTTATATCAAATTGAATTACAAAACGAATCTGTCAGAAATGAAATCATGACTGTGTTATTAACAAATCAATGCAATATTATTGAAATTACGCTTGCAAAATTAAGCTTAGAACAAGTATTTTTGAAATTAACATCACAAGGCAGGAAAAAAACAAGCTTACAGGATTTATTAACAGAAACGCCGGAACAATCTGCTTCTGAAAATCCCTATGACGAGGAGGTTTAATTCATGTTTGCGCTTTATAAAAAAGAATTACAATCATTTTTTTATTCACCGTTTGCTTATGTCCTAACAGCATTATTTATGTTAATATTTAGTTTTGTATTTATTACATCTATTGCATCTATGGACAGCAATGTATTTAAATTTTCATTTCCGGATATATTTTATAATAATTTCTTTTATTTTATATTTATCATTCCGATTTTGACAATGCGTTCTTTTGCAGACGAACGCCGAGGCGGTACAGAAGTTTTATTATTAACTAGTCCATTGAGTGTTGCACAGATTGTACTTGCAAAATTTTTATCTATTACAACAGTATTTTTAGTCATGATGATTGGTTCTTTATTTTTCCCAATTTGGACAGCATGTGCCGGACAAGTCATGTGGTCATCATTAATTTGTGCATATATTGGCTTTTTTCTCTGGGGATTAGTTTGCATAGCCGTTGGCATGTTGCTTTCCTCTTTGACAGGAAATGCGATTATTGCGGCTATTTTAGGAGAAATTGTCATGGAAGGTACATTATTAGCCGATAATTTAGGCGGTACAGCTTTAATTAACGCATATCCGCAATTAGATTCCATAATTAAATGGATTTCCATGCAAAGAAGATTTATTTATTTTTCACAAGGCATGTTTCGTTTAGAAGATTTAATATTTTTCCTGAGTGCAACAGCGGTTGTAATTTGCTGGAATATTATTGCCATTGAGAAACGCCGTTGGAGTCATAATTAATTTAAATTAATTTTATTTTAAAATTTAGAAAGGCTTGAAATATGGAACAACAAGAAAAAAAATTCAAAAATCTTAAAAACCGTAAATTTACGGCGTATGCAGTAATTCTAGTTGCTTTAGCCCTTGCCATTGCAATTCCAATTAATCTTTTGGCAAGTCGCTTAAATATTATCTGGGATATGACACCCTCAAAGCTTTATGAACTTTCTGACACAACAAAAAATTATCTTGAAACGCTGGATAAGCAAGTAGATTTTTATTTTCTGCTGGACATGGACACGCTTGCAACAGATGATAATAGCATGGCATTATATTATTCTCTAAAGCAATATGCTGAATATGAAAATATTAATTTTATAGATTTCGACACAGATACACACCCTGAATTAGTGACACAACTCAAAGAAGATGGCTATAATTTATCTGTTGGGGATATGGTATTTCACTGTGAGGGCAGAACAAAACATGTATCTGGTGTGAACATGTATCAATATGAAGTTTCCTATGATGATGATAATAATCGCACAGTAGAAGCGGCTTATTTCCGGGGCGAAAATTATATTACAGGTGCAATTAATGCCGTTGCGACAGGACGAGAAGCATCTGTTTATTTCCTAAGCGGACACGGTGAAAAAACGCTTGACAATGATTATACTGTTTTTAATAAAAACATGAAAAACAGCAATTACAATGCAAAAGAATTAAATCTTGCAACGGTAACTGAAATCCCTGAAGATGCTACTATGCTAGTTGTTGCCGCACCGAAATCTGATTTTACCAATGATGAAACAAGAGTCATTAATAATTATCTGGAAAATGGCGGTAATATTTGTTTTTTAATGTCTCCTAATGAAAATACAATTGCTTATAAAAATATCGAATCTATTATGAACTCTTTTGGAATTGGCATGGATTATGACATTGTCGCTGAAACAGATACTAGTCTTTATGTAAGTGGCGACCCTTATACCTATCGAGTTAGCATTGTTCGTAATGAAGACACAGATATTGATTTAACCAGTGAAGTTGCCGACATGACAGACAACGGCTATTATGCATTTATGAGTGATTCCAGAAGTTTTTATCAATATTTTGGTGCAGAAGATACATCTTTGCAAATAGGTTCTTTATTACAGACTGTTTCCACAACAAATAATTATGGTGAATCTGTATCTAGTGCAGTTGGCGAACCCTATGGCGGTACAGATGCTATGGCAGAAAAATTAGAAGGCTATCCATTAGATTTAGCAATGTATTCTATTAGTAGCTCCAGAAATAATGCCAAAATGTTTGTTATCGGCAATGCTGAATTTATTGATGATATTAATGTTGCGCAAGATTACATGATTATTCCAGTCTATTTAATGCTGTCTAACATGACATGGATGTATAACAGCGATTTAATTTTAGATATGGGCATTGCTGACAAAGAACGCAATTATGATTCTATAAAAATTAATTCAGAATCTGCTGCAAATACAACAATGATTATATTTATTACTGTACCTGTTATTGTTGGTCTTGTAGGAGCTGGTGTCTGGCTAAAAAGGAGATATTCATGAGTATTAAAAAAATTCGCATTTTAATTATTATACTTTTAGTGATAGTTGCCATGTCAATTACAGCATACATGGCTGTTGATAAAATGAAAACAAACGAAGAAAATCAAGCAAGAGAAGAAGCTTTGTCTTTGAATTTATTTTCTTTTGATTACAACGATATTAACAAAGTAGAAATTCAAAATGCAGATGGCTATTTTAAAATCGAAACTGTTGATACAAGTTGGGGTGTAACAGATACAGATTACAAATACGAATTTGAATTAAATGCTTATTATATTAATAGCATTTGCTCTTACATGAGTAATCTAACGGCATTAAAAAAGCTTAGTGTTCCGGCAGAAAGTTTAAATAACTATGGCTTTGCAGAACCAGTTATTTTAACTTGCTATGATAGCACGAATACAGCATATACGCTTTATATCGGTGATGCCACGGCAACAGAAGAATATTATTATGCAATGCTTCCAGATGATTCCACTGTATATGAAATTGAATTTAACAAAGGTGATGTCCTGCATGGAGGCATGGCATATTTGAAAAGCCCTTATATGCTAAAATACTATGATGTAAATATCAGTGATGTTATTTTAGAACATGATTCAGAAACTATATTTAATATTTCTAATGCTAGTGGCGCATGGGAAATGTTAAAGCCATTAGACAATGCGCAAGTCAATTCTGCAAATATTAATTCTTTCTTGACAACATTATCAAGATTAGAAATAGAATCTTTTGTTACGATGGTAGAAGACAGTTCTGATTTAATTAAATATCATCTTGACAATCCGGCATATAGACTAACTGTGAAAACCAAAGATAATGAAACTACAACAATTGATTTTGCAGATTTTGACAAGAATGACGGCAGTGTTTATTTAGTTTACGAAGAAACAGGACAGATTGCAACAATGACAATTAATAGCCTTAGTTTCCTGCAAACACAACCATCAGAATTATTAAGCGACAAAGTATATTCACCAAATTTCACAGATATTAGCAAACTAGAAATTCAAGTAGATGATTTAGAATTTACTATGACTATGAATCATGAAGAATCTAGTTATTTCTTAGATGATATAAATATCTCAGAACAAAACAGCGATATACAAGCTTTATTCCAATCATTATTCCAGACTGTTTCTAACATGACTTATGAATCACTTGATTTAGAATCTGATACAGATTCTGATATAAAATCTAATAAAAATCCAACTGTTATATTTAAATATACTCTGCTGGACGAAACAGAACAAGAAATTACTTTAATTCCAATTGATGACACATATTATCAAGCATATATCAACGGCGAATATACACACAAAATCGTCCGCCGACGTGCATTGAGTAGTAATACTGGTGTATTAACTTACTATGAAAAAATCACAGACGCATTTGAAGAAGCTGGAATTAATTAATATAAAAAATCCGCCTGTGAAGGCGGATTTTTTAACCCATATCTAAATTTTTTCTAATTTTTCTATCCTGCACGGGAAATAATTTCTCAACAGGCAAATCTTTTGCTTTTAATTTATTATTTTTTCGCAATATATTCCATTTACGCACTTGAGGTGTCATATCAGTTATTTTACAAATACCAATTTCTAAAAATTCTTCCATAGCAGAACCTTTCATACCAATTTGAATTGCACCTCTTTGTAACGCATTGCCGTTTAGACTTCTGTCCGAATCCCATTGACAATAAACAGCCGTTTCTGAAAAAGCTTTTTCCCAGTCTTTTCCTGAACAAGTTTCCGGAGCTGTTAAAACTGCCTGTGATAATAATTTTAAAAAACTTTCCTGATAAATATCTAATGCTAGAATATATTCTTGATTTTTTTTAGTAGCCCAGTTAGACCTGTACATCATCCATAAAAATGACGGTTTCACCCATGTCATGCGATGAAAATTATAAGATTCGCCGAATTTTTGTAATTTGACAGCTTCTTCGGCAATTTCCTGACAAAAAGCCTGATATACTCTGATAGTAGATTTAGAATAACTTGCAAAAACTTCTTTTATATACTTCATAATTATTTACCAAGCACTTTTTTTACAGTTGCAATAATATTTTCAGAACACAAGCCAAAATCTTTTAGTAAATCCACGGCAGGACCAGAATAGCCAAATACATCATTTACACCAATTCTTGTCACAGGCACAGGGCAATTCTGGCAAACACATTCTGCAACGGCACTACCCAAACCGCCTATAATACTATGCTCTTCTACAGTAATAATTTTGCCAGTTTCTCTAGCCGCTTTGCAAATAATTTCCTCATCAATAGGCTTAATAGTATGCATATTAATCACTCTAGCAGAAATACCTTGTGTTTTGAGCATATCAGACGCTTGTACAGCCTCTGCAACCATAAGACCTGTTGCAATAATTGTAATATCATCACCCTCACGAAGTGTAACACCTTTTCCCCATTGAAATTTATAATTTTCAGCTTGATTCAAAATCGGCACAGCAAGTCTGCCAAAACGCATATAAACAGGGCCATCATGCAAAATAGCAGCTTCTACAACAGCTTTTGCCTCTATATCATCACAAGGCACAATCACAGTCATATTAGGAATCGTGCGCATTAAAGCAATATCTTCATTACACTGATGCGTAGCACCATCTTCCCCGACAGAAATACCGGCATGTGTCGCACCAATTTTTACATTCAGATTTGGATAGCCAATAGAATTTCTAACAATTTCATAAGCTCTGCCTGCGGCGAACATTGCAAACGTACTTGCAAACGGAATCATATTACAAGTAGCAAGTCCGGCAGCTACGCCCATCATATTAGCTTCTGCAATGCCACAGTCAAAAAATCTTTCTGGATACGCTTTTTTAAAAATTGCAGTTTTTGTTGCCGCTGCTAAATCCGCATCTAATACAACCAAATTTGGATATTTTTCAGCAAGTTCTGTTAATGCTTCACCGTAACTTTCTCTTGTTGCTTTTTTCTTTACATCAGCCATGATTATGCCTCCAATTCTGCCAAAGCTATTTTCAATTCATTCATTGCCTGTTCATACTGTTCTGCATTAGGTGCAACACCATGCCATGAAACTTGATTCTCCATAAAAGAAACGCCTTTGCCTTTGACACTTTTCTGAATAATTGCAACAGGCTTATTTTTAATACTTTCTGCTTCTGCAAAAGCCTTATCTATTTTATCAAAATCATGTGCATCATCTATGATAATTACATGCCACCCGAATGCCTTAAATTTTTCATCAATCGGCTCTGGAGAACAAACTTCGGTAATTTTGCCGTCAATTTGCAAGCCATTATTATCAATAATTGCAGTCAAATTATTTAAATTATAATGCGAAGCAAACATAGCCGCTTCCCAGACTTGTCCTTCTTCTATTTCGCCGTCACCTAATACTGTATACACATGATAATTTTTCTGATTTAATTTCCCTGCGAGAGCCATACCACAAG